>NZ_JBFARO010000131.1:0-22328 GCF_040677125.1 Actinomadura sp. NPDC049382 | reverse complement strand
CCTGGTGGCCGCGCAGCCGCTGCGCGAGCGGGCGCGGGCGCTGCTGATGCGGGCGCTGCACGCCGGCGGCCGGCAGGCGGAGGCGCTCGCGGTGTTCGAGGACGGGCGGCGGGCGCTGGCCGAGGAGCTGGGCGCCGACCCGTCCAAGGAGCTGGCCGATGCGCACCTGGCCGTCCTGCGCGGCGACGCCGCCCCCGAGGCGGTCCGGCCGAACCTGCCCGCGCAGCTCACCAGCTTCGTCGGGCGCGAGGAGGAGCTGCGGCGCGTGCGGAAGATGCTCGCGCACGGGCGGCTCGTCACGCTGCTCGGGCCCGGCGGCGCGGGCAAGACGCGGCTCGCGATCGAGGCGGCGGGACGCGAGGGCGGCGAGGTCTGCTTCGTCGACCTGGCGCCCGTCGTCGCGGACGAGGTGCCGAAGGCGATGCTCGGCGCGCTCGGGCTGCGCGAGGGCGGGATGCTGCCCGCCCCGGGCGAGCCGTCGCCGGACGCGGTGGAGCGCCTGGTCACGGCCCTGGAGGGGCGGCACTTGCTGCTCGTCCTGGACAACTGCGAGCACGTCGTGGCGCCCGTCGCGCGGATCACGCGCCGGCTGCTCGGCGCGTGCCCGCGGCTGCGGGTGCTGGCCACGAGCCGGGAGGCGCTCGCGATCACCGGGGAGGCGCTGCGGCCGCTGCCGCCGCTGGAGCTGCCGCCGGACGGCGTCCCGGCCGAGGCGCTCCAGGGCTACCCGGCGGTGCGGCTGTTCCTGGACCGGGCCGAGGCCGTCCGTCCCGGCTTCGCGGTGGACGAGGGCAACGCCGGGGCCGTGCTGCGGATCTGCCGGGCGCTGGACGGGCTGCCGCTGGCGATCGAGCTGGCGGCGGCGCGGCTGCGGTCGCTGCCGGTCGCCGAGGTCGCGACGCGGCTGGACGACCGGTTCCGGCTGCTGTCGCGCGGGGACCGGGCGGCGGCGCCGCGCCACCGGACGCTGCGCGCGGTCGTCGAGTGGAGCTGGGACCTCCTCGACGAGGCGGAGCGCACCCTCGCCCGGCGGCTGACGGTGTTCTCCGGCGGCCTCGCGCTGGAGGCGGCGGCGGGCGTCTGCGACCTGGACGACGCCGACGAGCTGCTGGTCGAGCTGGCCGACAAGTCGCTGGTGCAGAGCGACGGGTCGCGGTACCGGATGCTCGACACGGTCCGGGCGTTCTGCGCCGAGCGCCTCGCCGAGGCGGGCGAGCGGGAGCGGTTCGAGCGGGCCCACGCCGAGTACTTCGCCGGGCTGGCCGCGCGCGCCGAGCCGCACCTGCGCGGGACCGGGCAGCTGGAGTGGCTGGAGCTGCTCGCCGCCGACCACGGGAACCTGCACGCGGCGCTGCGGTGGGGCGTGCGCGCCGACCCGGCGCTCGCGCTGCGGACGGTCGCGTCGCTGTCGTGGTACTGGTGGCTGCGCGGCCGGGTGGAGGGCGCGGCGCTGGCGTCGGAGCTGCTCGACGCGCTCGGCCCCGAACCGCCGGCGGGGATGGAGGAGGAGTACGTCCTCTGCGTCACCAACGCGGTGGCGGGCGGGATCGCCGGCGAGCGGGCGGTGGCGTGGCTCGACCGCGCCGCGGTGCTGCTGCAGCGCGTCGACCGGGCGGTGCGGTACCCGGTCGTGATCGTCCTGTGGGCGCTCACCGCCGGGCCCGAGCGCACCGACTACGCGGCGTTCACCCGGCAGATCGGGGACGACCCGTGGACGCGGGCGCTGGTCGCGATGAGCGACGGGTTCCTCGCCCAGCACGCCGGGGACGTCGCCGCGACGGAGCGGCACTGCGGCGAGGCGCTGCGGCTCTTCCGGTCCCGCGGCGACCGGTGGGGCATCGCCAACGTTCTCGACACCCTCGCGCAGGCGGCCGGCTGGCGCGGCGACCACGCCCGCGCCATCGCGCTGCTGGACGAGGCGCTGGACGTCCTCGCGCCGCTCGGCGCGCTGGAGGACACCGCCGACCTGCTCTACCAGCGGGCGCACGTGCTGATCCGCGGCGGGCGGCCGGAGGCGGCGCGGCCGGACCTGGAGCGCGGCATCGAGCTCGGCCGCCGGGCCGGCGCGCCCGACAAGGTCGCCGCCGGCCACTACGGGCTCGGCGAGGTGGCGCGGCTGCGCGGCGACCTCGGCGAGGCGCGGCGGCTCTACGAGACGGCCCTCACCGGCTTCGCCTCCGAGCGGTTCATCGCCGCCGCGACGCGCGGCTCGGCGCTCGTCGGGCTGGGCTGGCTGGCGGTCGCCGAGGGCGACACAGGACGGGCCCGCACGCTGTTCCGCGAGGCCCTCGACATGTCGCTGGACCATCCCATCTTCGTCTACCGGACGGCCGTGGCGACCGGGCTGGCGGGGGCGGCCGCCGCCGACGGGGACGGGGAGCGCGCGGCGCTGCTGCTCGGGGTGGCGGAGGCGCTGCGCGGCGTCCACGCCGCGGGCGGCCCCGACGCCGAGCGCGCCGCCGACGCGGCCCGCGGCCTGCTGGGCGACGCCGCCTTCGAGCGGGCCTTCGCGGCGGCCGCCGCGCTCCCCCGCGACCGGGCGGGCGCGATCCTCACCGGCACCGGCTGACGAGCGCCGGCGGGCGCCGGCGGCCCCTGACGGGCGCTGACGGCCCGCGCGCCCGGCCGTCAGCGGACGGTGCGGGAACGGTCAGCGCGCCCCGCGACCGTTGCGGTCATGAACTCCTCAGCCCGCAAGTGGGGCACCTTCGCGATCTGCCTGCTGGCAGCGCTCGTGCCGAACATCGACCTGACCGCGCTGAACCAGGCCGTCCCGCATCTGAGCGCGGACCTGGACCCCTCGGCCACCCAGATCCTGTGGATCGCCGACGCCTACGGGTTCACGCTCGCCGGCCTGCTGATCACCATGGGCGGCATCGGCGACCGGGTCGGGCACCGGAGGCTGCTGCTGATCGGCACCGCGGTGTTCGCCGCGGCGTCCGCGGTGACCGCGTACGCGCCGAGCGCCGAGCTGCTGATCGCAGCCCGCGCGCTGCTCGGCGTGGCGGGGGCGACGCTGATGCCGTCCGGCCTGTCGCTGATCCGCCGGGCGTTCCCCGAGCCGAAGGAGCGGACCGCGGTCATCGGCGCGTTCAGCGGCGTCGCCGGTCTCGCCGTCGGCCTCGGCCCGGTCCTGGCGGGGGCGCTGCTGAACCACTTCTGGTGGGGCTCCGTCTTCATGATCAACGTGCCGATCATGGCCGTGGTGCTGGTCGCCGGCGCGATCGTGCTGCCGGAGTCGCGCAACCCCGTGCCGGGCCGGCTGGACCTGCCGAGCGTGCCGCTGTCGATCGCCGGCGTGCTCGGCGCGGTGTACGCGATCAAGGAGGCCGCCGCGCACGGCCTGGACGAGACCCGCGTCTACGTCTCGCTCGCGATCGGGCTGGCGGCGCTGGCGGCGTTCGTCGTCCGGCAGACCCGGACGGCCGAGCCGCTGATCGACGTCCGGCTGTTCCGCCGCGCCGCGTTCGCCGGCTCCGTCGCCACCAACATGTTCGCGATGTTCACCCTGGTCGCCCAGTCGCTGATCTTCTCCCTGTTCTTCCAGCTCGCGCTCGGCTGGTCGCCGCTCAAGGCGGGCCTGGCGGGCCTGCCCGGCGCGGCCGGGGCCATGATCGGGGGCGCCGTGCTGGCCCCGCCGCTGATCAACGCGCTCGGCCGGGCCCGCGTCGTCGCCGCCGGCATGCTGGTCTCGGCCGGCGGGTTCTCCCTCTACCTGGTGATCGGCCTGCACACCTCGTACTGGCTGATGCTCCCGTCCATGCTGCTGGCCGGGCTCGGGATGGGGCTGGCGATGACGGTCACCGCCGACACCGTGCTCGCGTCGGTGCCGAAGGAGCGCTCGGGCTCGGCGTCGGCGATCGCCGAGACGGCGACCGAGCTGGGCGGCGCGCTGGGCATGGCGGTCCTCGGCAGCGTGCTGACCGCCGTGTACCGCAACGTCCTGGACCTGCCCGCCGGCGTCCCGGCGCCGGCCGCGGCCGCCGCGCGCGACTCGCTGGCCGCCGCCCTCCAGGCCGCCGCGGACCTCCCCGCGGCGCTCGGGGCGCAGATCGCCACCGCCGCCCGCGAGGCCTTCGTGGACGGCATGCACGCCGCGCTCGTGTGCAGCGCCGGGTTCGCCGCCGCGGTCGCCGTCTTCGCGCTGGTGACCCTGCGGAACGTGCCCAAGGTCATCGAGGACGCCGAGGAGCCCGACCTCGTCCCGCTCCCCTGAGCCGGGCGGGCGCCCCGCCGTCCTCCATGCCTGGAAATGTGATATCACTTTGCTATGATGGTGATAACCGAGGAACGGGAGGACGGCATGGCGGACGCGGTGACCCGGGTGGAGATGCCGAGGCCGAAGATCGAGGAGCGGGCGGCGCGGGACCGCGGCGGGTGGCTGATGCTGGGCGTCGCGCTGCTGTGGGTCGCGGTGGGCGGCGCGTCGATCGCCGTCGGGGTGGCGGCCGGCGGGGCCGCCGCCATCGCGGTCGGCGGCGCGGTGGGCGGCCTGCTGGTGGTCGCGGGGCTGGTCCTCGCGGCCGGGCTCACCCCGGTCGCGCCGGGCGAGGCGCGGGTGCTGCAGCTGCTCGGGCGCTACTCCGGGACCGTCCGCACCGACGGGCTGCGCTGGGTGAACCCGCTGACCGAGCGGCGCCGGGTCTCGACCCGGATCCGCAACCACGAGACCGGGCTCGCCAAGGTCAACGACCTGGACGGGAACCCGATCGAGATCTCCGCCGTGGTCGTGTGGCAGGTCGCCGACACCGCGCGGGCGGTCTTCGAGGTGGACGACTTCGTGGAGTTCGTCGCGTTCCAGACCGAGGCGGCCGTCCGGCACATCGCGGGCAGCTTCCCCTACGACGCCGCCGACCGCACCTCGCTGCGCGACAACGCCGACGAGATCACCGCGCAGCTGTCGGAGGAGCTGGCGCAGCGCGTCGCGTCCGCCGGGGTGGACATCATCGAGTCCCGGATCACCCGGCTGGCGTACGCGCCGGAGATCGCGCAGGCGATGCTGCGCCGGCAGCAGGCGGGCGCGGTCGTGGCGGCGCGGCAGCGGATCGTGGAGGGCGCGGTCGGCATGGTGCAGCTCGCGCTCGACCGGCTGGACGAGGAGAACGTCGTGGAACTGGACGAGGAGCGCAAGGCGGCGATGGTGAGCAACCTGCTGGTCGTGCTGTGCGCGGACCGGGACGCCCAGCCGGTGGTCAACGCCGGCAGCCTCTACCAGTGACCGCGCGTAGCAGTGGCGGAGCGGAAGAAGATCCTGCTGCGGCTCGACCCGGCCGTGCACGACGCGCTGGCCCGGTGGGCGGGGGACGAGCTGCGCAGCACCAACGCGCAGATCGAGTTCCTGCTGCGGCGGGCGCTCGCCGACGCGGGCCGGATGCCGGGGTCGGCGGAGCGGATGCGGGGGCCGGGCCGGCCGCGCAGGCGGCCGCGGCCCCCGGACGGTGACGGAAACGGGGACGGGGACGGGCGCTGGCCCGCGGACGAGGACGACCCGCCGGGCGGCGGGAGCGAGGACTAGCCATGGTCGAGGTTCCGGAGTCGCTGCCGGCGCGCATGTACCTGCTGGCGTACGACCTGAGGAAGCAGAAGATGACCAGCGGGGGCGCGCGGCTCGGCTACGTGCTGCGCGGCGCCGCGCTGACCGAGCTGTACCTGGACGGGCGGCTGCAGGAGGAGCGGCGCCGCCCCGTCCCGGGCACGCCGGGCGACGACCCGTACGGGGTGGCGGCGCAGATCGCGGCGTCCCGGCCCCGGTCCTGGCAGCACTGGGTGCGGACGGACGCCAAGGCCATCGTGGAGACGGTCCGGGACGAGCTGGAGCGGGACGGCTGGATCCGGGTGCGCCGCACCCGGGTGCTCGGGCTCGTCCCGCGGCACGAGGTCACGGTGAAGGACCCGCGGGTCGTGAAGGAGCTGTGGGGCGGCGCGTCGTCGGCGCTGCGGGGGCGGCCGGTGGCGCATGTCAACAGCTACGACGCGGCGGCGGTGGCGCTCGCGGCGGCGGGCGGGCTCGGCTCGGTGCTGCCGCGCCCCGACCGGCGGCGCTACCGGCGGCGGATCGCGGAGCTGACCGCGCGCAGCGGCCCGGCGGCGCCCGCCGTCCGCAAGCTGATCCGGAGCATGGACGCGGCGGCCGCCGCCGGCTGACCGGCGCGCCATTGCGGTTTCCTACAAGATCCGGGGGTCCCGGTTTGTATCGGGCCCCACCGGCGGCGGGGGCCGCGCGGCCCATAGCCTTCTCGGACATGGACCCCGAGCGCCTTGTCTATCCGCTGATGAAGTACGTCGTCATGGGACCCGCCATGCGCGTCGCGTTCCTGCCCCGGGTGAGCGGGGTGCGGCACGTCCCGCGGACCGGGCCGGTGATCATCGCGGCGAACCACCTGGCGTTCCTCGACTCGTTCGCGGTGCCGCTGATCCTGCCGCGCCGGGTCCACTTCCTCGGCAAGCACGAGTACTTCACCGGGGCGGGGATGAAGGGGCGCGCCACGGCGACGTTCTTCCGCGGCGTCGGGGCGATCGCGGTCGACCGGTCCGGCGGGCGGGCGGCGCTGGACGCGCTCGACGCCGCGGCGGCGGTGCTGGCGCGCGGCGGCGTGTTCGCCATCCACCCCGAGGGCACCCGCTCCCCCGACGGGCGGCTCTACCGGGGCCGCACGGGGGTGGCGCGGCTCGCGATGCGGACCGGGGCGCCCGTCGTCCCGGTCGGGATCACCGGCACCGACCGGGTGCAGCCGCGCGGGCGGGCCGTCCCGCGGCCGGGCCGGATCGGGCTGCGCGTCGGCCCGCCGATGGACTTCCGGGGCCGGGACGAGGGCGTCCCGCGCGGCAAGGCCGCCCGGCAGGTCACCGACGAGATCATGGAGGCGATCCAGGCGCTGTCGGGCCAGGAGTACGTGGACGACTACGCGCCCCGCCCCACCGAGCCGGCGTGACGGCCCGGCCGTCCCCCGCATGTTTGAGCGCGACCGAAAGGGCACGATTCAGGGGGACCGACGGAGATGATGTGGAAATCAGCCTGGACCTCCTGCTCCCCCGGGACGCCGCGAGCGTCCCGGCCACGCGGAGGCTCCTGGACGCGGCGCTCGCCGCACTCGGGGTCGAGGACCACATCCGCGACGACATCGAGATGATGCTGACCGAGGCGTGCAGCAACGTGATCAGGCACGCCGAGCACGGCGCCCGCTACACGGTGCGCGCCACCATCCAGGACCGCCGCTGCACCATCAAGGTCATCGACTCGGGCACCGGGTTCGACGCCGGGCGCGTCCCGCTGCCCGACCCGTCGGCCGAGCACGGCCGCGGACTGCTGATCATGCGGTCGCTGGCCGACGACGTGCGGTTCTGCTCGTTCCCCGAGGACGGCGCGCTGGTCGCGCTGGAGAAGCGGCTGTCCTACGGCGAGGACAGCCTCGGCGGCCTGCTCACCGCGGACAGCGTCCTCGCCGACGCCTTCCCGGAGGGCGACGAGTTCGCCGACCGGATGTTCGACCTGGCGCGGGCCGGCGACACCGGGCGGCTCGTCGGCTACGTGGACGCCGGGGCGCCGGTGAACCTGGCCAACGAGCGGGGCGACACGCTCCTCATGCTCGCCGCGTACCACGGCCACCCGGAGACCGTCCGGGCCCTCGCCGCGCGCGGCGCCGACCCCGAGCGCGCCAACGACCGCGGCCAGCGGCCCCTCGCGGGCGCGGTGTTCAAGAAGGAGACGGCCGTGGTGCGGGCCCTGCTGGACGCGGGCGCCGACCCGCGGGCGGGGTCGCCGTCGGCCGCCGAGACCGCGCGGATGTTCGGCGACGCGGAGTTCCTCGCCTGGTTCGACGAGGTCGCGCCCCCGCCCGCGTGAGTCAGCGCGGCGCGATCCCGTTGGCGGCGGCCGCGGCGGTGGGCGACGGCTCGTCCACGACCACGCGGTGGTGCCAGTACGGCGGCGCGATGCCCTCCTCGCGGAGCGTGCGGTGCAGGCGCTTGAGGAACTCGTGCTTGATCGCGAACTGGTCGCCGAACTCGCTGGACCGCAGGATCACGTGGAAGCCGACCGAGGCGTCGTTGAAGTCGTCGAACCGCACCAGGACGTTGCAGTCGGCGACGCCGCCCTGCACGTCGTTCATGACGTCGTGGCCGACCTTGACGAGCATCTCCTCCACGGCGTCGAGGTCGACCTCGTAGGGCACCTTCGCGTACACCATGACCGACATGTCCTGCGCGGGCCGGTGGTAGTTGGTGAGGATCGTGTCGGAGAACCGCTGGTTCGGGATGACCTCGATGTTGTCGGACAGCGTCCGGATGGAGGTGTTGCGCCAGTTGATGTCGACGACGTACCCCTCCTGGCCGGTGGCCAGCTTGATGTAGTCGCCGGGCTCGATCGTCTTTGACGCGAGGACGTGCACGCCCGCGAACAGATTCGCGAGCGTGTCCTGCAGGGCCAGCGCGACCGCGAGACCGCCGACGCCCAGGGCGCCGAGCAGCGGCGTGATGGACACCCCGATGCTCTGCAGCATCACCAGGACGCCGACGCCGAGCACGATCACCCGGGTGATGTTCGCGAAGATCGTGACGTTCGCGGCGACGCCCTGCCGGGCCAGCGCGATCGAGGTCACCGACGCGGCGATCAGCCGGGCCAGCGCCAGCGACACCACCAGGATCGTCACCGCGGTGAGGATCTTGGCGGTGACGTCCAGGGTGCCGCGCGGCAGCTCCAGCACCTTCGCCGCCGTCCACAGCCCGAGCAGCACCGCGAGCGGCATCGCCAGGTCGCGGATCAGGCGGGCGGCGAGGTCGTCCCAGGCCCACCGGGTGTCGCCCGCCCGCCGGGTCAGCCGCCCGGTCAGCAGCCGCAGGAGGACGGCGATCGCCAGTGCCGCCGCCATCACGACGGCGGCGGCGATGACGCGCGTCCAGCTCAGGTCGCCCAGGTCACCCATGACGCGTGTAACTCTCCCAACGGGGGCCATCACCGGCCGAGCCGGCCGAATCCGGCCCGTAAGATCCCGATTTGCCGAGTTGCGTGTCCCGATCGTAGTGAAGCCGCGGTGTGCTCCGCGGCGTATCGCGGGACATGTGGCCGCGGGGTCGCCGGATGTGGCGGATACGATCGATCACGTGGTAGCCGTGGGAATGATGCGCCGGCTGGGGGTCACGGCGCTGGGACTGCGCAACGGCCCCCACCGGGTGACCGTCGAGCGCGACCTCGCCGTCCCCGCCGCCGACGGAGTGACGCTGCTGGCCGACCGGTACGCCCCGGTGGGCGTCGACGGGGCGCCCGTCGTGCTCGTCCGGTCCCCCTACGGGCGGCGCGGCCCGTTCGGGCTGATGTGCGGGCAGGCGTTCGCGTCCCACGGGTTCCAGGCGGTGGTGCAGAGCGTCCGCGGCGGCTTCGGGTCCGGCGGCGTCTTCGAGGCCCTCGACGAGCGCGAGGACGGCCTCGCCACCATCGAGTGGCTGACGTCGCAGCCCTGGTTCGGCGGGACGTTCGCCATGCACGGCCCGAGCTACCTCGGCTACGTGCAGTGGGCCGTCGCCGCCGAGGCCGGGCCGGAGCTGAAGGCCCTGTCGATGCAGGTCACCGCCTCCACGTTCCGGGACGCGGTCAACGTCGGCGGCACCTTCGCGCTGGAGTCCGCGCTGATCTGGGTCGACCTGACCGCGCGGATGAAGAACTCCCTCTCCGGCATCACGACCGGCATCATGTCGCCGCGCCGCGCCCGCCGCGCCACCCTGTCCGGGCGCCCGATCGCCGAGCTCGACAGGCTCGCGACCGGCGCGCAGCAGCGCTTCTTCCAGGACCTCCTCGTCAACGGGCCCGACACCCCGTTCTGGGACAAGCGCGACTTCAGCCCCACCGTGTCGAAGGTCACCGCGCCGGTGAACATGACGGGCGGCTGGTACGACATCTTCCTGCCCTGGCAGATGAAGGACTACGCGGCCCTGCGCGCCGCCGGCCGCCGCCCGTACCTGACGATCGGCCCCTGGTTCCACGCCGACCAGCGGATGATGCGCGGCTCGGTCTCCGACTCCATCGCCTGGTTCCGCGCCCACCTCCTCGACGACCCGTCCGGGCTCCGCGAGAACCCCGTCCGGCTCTACATCACCGGCGCGGACGAGTGGCGCGAGTTCCCCGACTGGCCCGTCCCCGGCATGCGCGAGGAGCGCTGGCACCTGCAGCCGGCCGGGGCGCTGTCGACCGACGCCCCGCCCGAGTCCGACCCCGACGCCTACCGCTACGACCCGAACCACCCGACGCCGTTCCTCGGCGGGCCGACGCTGCTCGGGGAGACCCGCCCGTCCACCGACCAGAAGCGGCTGGAGCGCCGCCGGGACGTCCTCACCTACACCTCGGCCGTGCTGGACGACGACCTGGAGATCATCGGCCCGGTCACCGCCGACCTGCACATCCGCTCGAACCGGGAGCACACCGACTTCGTCGTCCGGCTCTGCGACGTCACCCCGGACGGCGCGTCGCTCAACCTCTGCGAGGGCATGCGGCGGCTCGTCCCCGGCACCCCGGAGGCCGGCGCCGACGGGGTGCGCCGCGTCGCCGTCGAACTCTGGCCCGCCGGGCACCGCTTCCGCCGCGGCCACCGCGTCCGCGTCCAGGTCGCGAGCGGCGCCTACCCGCGCGTCGCCCGCAACTCCGGCACCGGCGCCCCCATCGGCACCGCCACCGAGATGCTCACCGCCGACCAGGAGATCTTCCACGACCCCGGCCGGCCGTCCGCCATCACGCTCCCGGTCGTCTCCTGACGGGCGCGGCCCCCGGCGGCCCTAGCGGGCGCGGGCCCCTAGCGGGCGCGGAGGGCGGCGAGGGCCTTGTCGGCGTGCACGTTCATGCGGACCTCGCTCTTGACCACGGCGAGGACGCGGCGGTCGGTGCCGATGACGAACGTCTGGCGCCGGGTGGGCAGCAGCGCCACGCCGCGCTTGACGCCGAAGCGGGCGCGGACCTCGCCGGACGGGTCCGACAGCAGCGGGTAGCCGAGGGAGTGCCGGTCGGCGAACTCCTTCTGCTTGGCGACCGGGTCGGCGCTGACGCCGACCGGGTGGGCGCCCGCCTCGGCGAGTTCGGCGACCAGGTCGCGGAAGTGGCACGCCTCGGCGGTGCAGCCGGGGGTCAGCGCGGCGGGGTAGAAGAACAGGACCACCGGCCCCTTCTCCAGGAGGCCGGTCAGGGTGCGGGGCTCGCCCGTCTCGTCGGGCAGCTCGAAATCGTCAACGACGTCACCGACGTTCATGGCAGGAACCTAGCGGAGCAGGTCCGCGATGGCACCGGGGGCCCAGGCGCCGCGGGCGCCGGGCCGCCCGGCCAGGTAGGACGCGGCGCGGGCGGCGGGCCAGCCGTGGGCCTCCCGCAGGCCGTTGCCGAGCATGGCCAGGTAGGCGGCGGTCGGCGCGTTCGGCGGCGCCGGACGGGGCGCGGTGAAGGTCAGCATGGGGCGGCCCGCCCGCTCGCCCACCTTCAGGACGGTCTCGTAGCGGCCGGGCCCGAGGCACTGGCGGCCGCTCGCCAGCGCCTCGGAGAGGTCGTGGTCGGTGCCGGCGTCGCCGTGCATCTCCTGGGACAGGACGTCGCAGAACTGGCGGCGGGTGAGCAGGTAGGCGCGGGCGGCGGCGCGGCCGGGCAGCTCCGGGTCGTAGAAGGCCATCCCGCCGCCCCAGGTCAGGGACGTGTGCGCGAAGTAGATCCCGCCGGGGACCGTGATCGACTGCTCGGCGCGGGCGGGCCGGGGGTCGCGGCAGCCGGTGTAGCGGCGGGCGGCGCCGCGGGGCCGGCCGCCGGCGAGGTAGCAGTGGAACCTCTCCCGGTAGAGGTTCGAGCCGTAGGCCACGTACCAGATCGGTTCGTCACTCATCTGGCCCAGTATTCCCGCAGGTCGGTGGTGTTTTCATGGGGTCGAGCCGGGCCCGGTGCCGTTTCGCCAGGTTTGACAGTGAGTGCGGGCGGAAATGAAACTGGCCGAGCAGGTGTCTACGACGCAGATACCTCCGTGCTTCCCCTGTGTTGTCCCGGAGGATCCGTCATGCATCGCTCGCTTAACATCGCACTCGTGTCCGCCTCCGACCTCGACGGCGAACACCTGCAGTCAATCCACGTCCGGGATCTCGCTCGCTCGCTCACCCGCCCGCTCGTCTCGGACGGGGAGCCGAACCAGGTCACGGTCTACGCGCGGCGCCAGGACAAGGCCGCCCGCGGCCGGGCCAGGCTCGCGCCGGGCGCCACCCTGGTCCACCTCGACGCCGGGCCGGCCCGCCCGCTGCCGGACGAGGAACTGCTGGCGCACATCCGCGACTTCGCGGACGGGCTGCGCCGGCGCTGGTCCGGTGCGGGGCGCCCCGACATCGTGCACGCGCACGGCTGGATCGGCGGCCTCGCCGCCTGCGCCGTCGCGCGCGAGCTGGACATCCCGTTCGCGCAGAGCTACCACGGGGTGGCCGCGACCGAGCGCCGCGCCGGGCACCGCGTGCACCCGCACCGCGACCGGCTGGAGAAGGCCATCGGGCGGGACGCCGACCTCGTCCTCGCCGGGCACGCCGAGGAGGCCGGGCAGGTCGTGCGGATGGGCGTGCCGCGCCCGTCGGTCGCGGTCGTCCCCTATGGCGTGGACGGCGACCACTTCGCCCAGGTCGGCCCGGCGATGCCGCACGGCGGCCGGCCCCGCCTGGTGATGGTGTGCGACGACCTGGAGACCGGGGACGTCGCCACCGCGCTGCGCGCCCTCGTGCACGTCCCGGACGCCGAGCTGGCCGTCGCCGGCGGCCCGCAGCGCGAGGACCTGGAGAGCGACCAGGGCGTGCACCGGCTGCGCCTGCTCGCCAAGGAGCTGCACGTCGCCGACCGGGTGATCTTCCTCGGCCGGCTGCCGCACAAGAACCTGCCGAAGCTGCTGCGGACCGCGAGCCTGGTGCTCTGCCTCGCGCCGCACGAGCCGTGCCCGTCGGTGCCGCTGGAGGCCATGGCGTGCGGCGTGCCCGTCGTCGCGACCCCGGCCGGCGGGAACGCCGACGAGGTCCTCGACCACATCACCGGGCTGCACGTCCCGGCGGGGCGGCCCGTCGTGATCGGCCGCGCCGTCCGGCACCTGCTGGCCGAGGAGACGACGCTGCACGGCTACTCGATCGCCGCCGCCGACCGCGCCCGCTCCCGCTACTCGCTGGAGCGAATCGCCGCCGAGACGCTGCGCGCCTACCTGAAGGTGCTCCCCGCGCCCGAGCCCGAGCCGGCGGACGAGGAGGAGACGGCGGAGCACGAGGCCGACAAGACCCCCGCGCTCGTCGGCTGACGCCCGTCCCCCGCCGCCCCACCGTCTCGCGGGCCCCGGTGTCCCTCCCCGGAACCGGGGCCCGTGCACGTCCGGACCGCTGGAATACTCGACGGCATGAACGGGGTGCTGATCGGCCGGGCGGCGGAGCTCGCGGAGCTCACCGCCGCGCTGGCGCGGGCGGCCGCGGGCAGCGCCGGCGTGGTGCTGGTCAGCGGCGACGCGGGCGTGGGCAAGACGCACCTGGTGTCGGCGCTGGTCCGGTCGGCGCGGGCCGACGGCTGCACCGTGCTCCTCGGGCAGTGCGCGGAGCTCGGCGAGAGCATGCCGTACCTGCCGCTCGCGGACGCGCTGTGGACGGCCGCGCAGCCGGGCACCCCGGAGTCCGAGCAGGTCCGCGCGGCGCTCGACGCCCGGCCGGTGCTGCGGAGCCTGATGCCGGACGGCGACGGCGACCCCGGCGCCGTGTCGGAGCTCGGCCAGCAGCGGCTGTTCGGGGCGGTGCTCGGGCTGCTCGGCGAACTGGGGCGGGACCGGCCCGTCCTGCTCGTCCTCGAAGACCTGCACTGGGCCGACCGGTCCACCCGGCACCTGCTGACGTTCCTCAGCCGCGTCCTGCAGCGCGAGCGGGTCTGCCTCGTCGGCACCTACCGGTCGGACGACCTGCACCGGCGGCATCCGCTGCGGCCGGTGGTGGCGGAGCTGCTGCGGCTGCCGAACGTGACCGGCATCGAGGTGCCGCCGTTCGGGCCGGGCGAGACCGCCGACTACCTCGCGGAGCTGTCGCGCGGGTCCGCGCCGGTGGCCGCCGAGGTCGTGGACCGGGTCCACCGGCGCTCGGAGGGCAACCCGTTCTACGCGGGCGAGCTGTACTCGGCCGGGTCCGACCTGCGGAACGCGGCGGCGGAGCTGCCGTCCGGCCTCGCCGACCTGCTGCTGTCGCGGGTGGAGCGGCTGTCGGAGGCCGGGCAGCGGGTCGTGCGGGTCGCGGCGGTGGCGGGCCGGCGGGTCGACGACGAGCTGGTGCGGCGGGTGTCCGGGCTGGACGAGGCGGCGGCCGGCGAGGCGCTGCGCGAGGTCGTGTCCCACCAGCTGCTCGTCCCGTCCGGGACGGGGTACACGTTCCGGCACGCGCTGCTGCGCGAGGCCGTCTACGCCGACCTGCTGCCGGGCGAGCGGACCCGGCTGCACGCCGACTTCGCCCGCCTCCTCGCCGGCCTCCCGGACGGGACGCGCGGCTCGGCGGCGGAGCTGGCCCACCACAGCCTCGCCGCGCACGACCTGCCGGCCGCGTTCGCCGCGTCGGTCCGGGCGGGCCGGGAGGCCGACCGGCTCGGCGCGCCCGCCGAGGCGTTCGAGCACTACGAGCGGGCGCTGGAGCTGTGGGAGGCCGTGCCCGGCCCGGCGGAGGCCGCCGGCACCGACCGGGTCCGGCTGTCGCTGGTCGCGGCGCAGGCGTCCGCGCGGGCCGGCGAGGTGCGGCGGGCGGCGAACCGGCTGCGCCGGCTCCTGGACGCCGCCGACCCGGCCGACCCCGCCCTCGGCTCGGTGATCCGCGAGCACCTCGCGGGGTACATGGTCGACCTCGACGAGCTGGCGGAGGGGCGGGCGATGGCGCGGGAGGCGGTGCGGATGCTGCCCCCCGACCCGCCGAGCACCGATCGCGCCTGGGCCCTCGCCACCTACGCCCGGACGCTGCTCTACCTGGACCCGGACGGCGAGATGCCCGAGCTGGCGGAGAAGGCCGCCGCGTACGCGCGCGAGGCCGGCACGCCCGGCGCCGAGGCCGCGCTGCTGGTCACGCTCGGCCTCTACCGGGAGTCGCGCGAGGCCGACAGCGGCGTCGCCGAGCTGTTCGCGCGGGCCCGCGACCTCGCCGACACCGCCGGGGACAGCCCGCAGGCGGCGCTGCGCGCCCGGTTCCAGTACGCCCGGACGAAGTTCGACCGCGGAGACCTCGCGGGCGCCGCGGCGGCGACCGACGAGGGCGTCCGGGTCGTGCTGGACAGCGGCGTCGAGTGGAGCATGTTCGGCAGCGCCCTGCGGACCCTGCGGTACCTCGTCCGCTACACGACCGGGGACTGGGCGGAGGCGGGCCGGATCGCGGCCGGCTTCCCGCTCCAGGTCGTCCGGCCGCACGAGGCGCAGGTCTCGGCGTACGCGCTGTTCATCGAGGTCGCGCAGGGGCTGCCGGTCGTCGACGAGCGGCTGCGCTGGATCGCTCCACTGTGGCACGAGGACCAGCTCGCCAACTACATCGGGCGCGGCCTCGCCGCCGAGCACGCCCTGTGGCGGGACGACCCGCAGGCCGTCCTCGCCCATGTCGACGCCATCTCGCCCACGCTCTACGGCGCCGGCGCGCCGTTCATCCGCATCGCCGCGACGGGGCTGTGGGCCCACGCCGAGCTGGCGGCGCGGGCCCGCGCCGCCGGCGACGCCGCGGCCGTCCGGCGGGCGGCGGAGGCCGGCGACGAGCTGCTGCGGCGGGCGCGGCGGGCCGCCGAGTTCACCGAGGAGGGCGAGCGCCGGCACTGGCTCGGGTTCGAGGGCCGGGCGTGGGTGGCGCGCGCCGAGGCCGAGCGCCGCCGCGTGGACGGCGTCCACGACGCCGCGCTGTGGCGCGAGTCCGCCGACCTGTTCACCTACGGCGACCCCGACGGCGGCTTCGTCTACGAGGTGGCGCGGTCCCGCTGGCGGCTGGCGGAGGCGCTGGCCGAGAACGGCGACCGGGAGGCCGCCGCCGCGCAGTGGCGCAAGGCCGTCGCGACCGCCGAGCGCCTGGAGGCGCGGCCGCTGCTCGCGGCGCTGCGCGACCTCGGCGCCCGCGCCCGGCTGGACCCGGGCCGCCCGGCGGCGGCCGCGGCGTCCGGGCCGCTGGCGGCCCTCACCGCCCGCGAGCGCGAGGTGCTGAAGCTCGTCGCCGAGGGCCGCAACAACCGGGAGATCGCGGCGGCGCTGTTCATCTCGCCGAAGACCGCGAGCGTGCACGTCTCCAACATCCTCGCGAAGCTGGACGTCACGAGCCGCACCCAGGCCGCCGCCGTCGCCCACCGCGAAGGGCTGTGACCCGGCGCCTCTTCGAATTTCGCCGCGGACCCGGATTCGGTCGATCTTGCACCGCGTTGACGGTGGCGGTAATGTGCGATTCGTGACTGCCGGGTCGGCCATTGGCCACGAGCGAGTGAGGTTCCCGGCCTCCGAGTGAGGCCGGCGCGGGCACGCGGCCCGCCTCCGCTCTTCGCGTTTCCTCTTCTTCCTCCGCACGCGCGTCGCGTGACGTCAACGGGCATGCCCGCGCCTTCGGCATGCCTTCATCCACCATTCTTCCAGCCATGGCGCACGGCGTTTCCATGGCCGATTCGCCATGCCCGAAAACAGATTCAGGAGACACATGGATTTCAACAGGCAGGTCATCGAGGAGTTCCGCGCGGGCGGCGGCCGGGTCGGCGGGATGTTCGAGGACGGGCGGCTCCTCCTGCTGACCACCACCGGGGCCCGGTCGGGCCTGCGGCGCACGACACCGCTCGGCTACCTGCCGGACGAGGGCGGCCGCGTCCTCGTCATCGCCTCCGCCGGGGGCGCGCCGGAGCACCCGGCGTGGTTCCGCAACCTGGTCGCGAACCCGCGCGTCACGGTCGAGAGCGGCGCCTTCACCTACGAGGCGGACGCCGTCGTCCTGGCGGGGGCCGAGCGCGACGCCGCGTTCGCGCGGGCCGTCGAGTCCGATCCCGGGTGGGGCGAGTACGAGGCGAAGTCGGGGCGGACGCTGCCCGTCGTCGCCCTCGTCCCGCTTGCCGCCGGGCCGCCCGGCGGGCCCGCGACGCCGAGCGCCATGCTCATCGCGGTGCACGACGCGTTCCGGCGCGAGCTCCGGCTGATCCGCGGGGAGGTCGCCGCGTCCGGGACGGCCGGTGTCGGGGCGCAGCTGCGGATCAACTGCCTGACCCTGTGCGAGGGCCTCGGCAACCACCACATGGGCGAGGACCAGCAGATGTTCCCGCTCGTGGCGCGGCGGCATCCGGAGCTCGCGCAGGTGCTGGCGCGGCTGGGCGGCGAGCACGAGGCGATCAAGGGGCTGCTGGCGGAGCTGCGCCGCGCCCTCGACGGCGGCGACCCGGCGACGCTCCTCGCCGAGGTCGAGCGGCTCACCGCCGCGCTGGAGGCGCACCTCGACCGGGAGGAGGAGCAGCTCGTGCCGGTGCTCGACGCGATCGGCCTCTAGGGCGGGCGGTCCGCGCGCCGGCTAGAGCAGGCCGCGGCCGGGGATCAGCGGCAGGTCGAGCGCGCTGAGCAGGCCGGGGGGCGCCGCGACGACGGCGGGGACGGCGTTGACGAGCCGCATCGCGGTCGCCTTCAGCCCGGCGGTGTTGTGGTCGCCGTCCGTGCCGAGCAGCCGCAGGTCGACGGTGTAGTCCGGCTCGCCGCGGACCTCGACCCGGTAGCAGCCCGCCCCGGACGGCTGCGGCCAGTCCGGGGCGAGGTCGTCGCGGAGCCGGGTGACGTGCTCCAGCACGACGACGGCGTCGCCGCCGCGCATGCCGCGCACCTCGAAGCGCAGCGCGGCGGCGGTGCCCTTCGCGATCGTCCCGGCGGAGACGTCGAAGGTGTCGGGGGCGGGCAGCCGGGTGTGGCTCTCGGCGATGCCGTCCAGCTCGACGCCGAGGCCGGCGGCGAGCTGCCGGACGACGCTCCCCCACGCCATCGTCAGGACGCCGGGCTGGAGCAGCATCGGCGTCTCGTCCAGGGAGCGGCCGAAGCCCATGATGTCGAACAGGACCGTGCCCTGGTCGTAGGTGGCGTAGTTGAGGATCTCCATGCAGCGGACCTGGTCGATGCGCTCGCTGATGCCGGTGACGGCGAGCGGCAGCACGTCGTTGGCGAAGCCGGGGTCGATGCCGTTGACGAAGATCGAGGCGTTGCCCGCGGCGGCGGCCGCCCGCACCGGGTCGGACATCTCGGCCGGGACGACGCCGTCCGGGAACTGCAGGAACACCGGGCTGCTGGACACGACATTGACCCCCGCGCGCAGGATGCGGCACAGGTCGTCGATCGCCTCCATCAGCCGGACGTCGGCCATCGAGGTGTAGACGACGCAGTCGGGGCGCAGGGCGAGCAGCGCGTCGGCGTCGCCGGTGGCGGTGACGCCGAGGTCGCGGCCGAGGCCCGCGAGCTCGCCCGCGTCCCGGCCCTCCTTGGCGGGGGTGGACGTCCAGACGCCCGCGAGTTCGAGGTCGGGGCGGGCGTCGATGCCGGCGATGGCGTGCCGGCCGACGTTGCCGGTGCTCCAGAGGACGACGCGGTGGGTCACAGGTCCTCCAGGTGGAGGTCGAGGTTGGGGGTGTCGATGCCGCCGTCCACGCGCAGCACGCTGCCGGTGACGTAGGCGGAGGCGGGCGAGGCGAGGTAGAGGACGGCGGCGGCGACGTCCTCGGGGTCGCCGACGCGGCGCAGCGGGGTCATGCGCTCCATCTCGGCGCGCAGCCCGTCGTCGGTCATGACGATGTCGAGCGCGGACGTCGCTACGGAGCCGACGGCGATCGCGTTGACGCGGACGCGCGGCGCCAGGTCGAACGCGGCGAGCCGCGTGTAGTGGGCGAGCGCGGCCTTGGCGCTGCCGTAGGCGAGGTAGCCGCGGCCGGCGATGCGGCCGACGGCGGAGGAGATGTTGACGACGCTGCCGCCCTCGGACTCCAGGAGGTGCGGGACGGCGGCGCGGGTCAGCGCGTGCGCGGTGGCGACGTTGAAGCGGAACGCCTTCTCCAGGTGCCGGGGCTTGGTGTCCATGAAGGGGGCGGGCATGGCGCCGCCCATGTTGTTCACCACGATGTCGAGGCGGCCGAACTCCGCGGCGGCGCGTCCGGCGAGGTCCGCGGCCGTCTCGGGGTCGCTGAGGTCTGCGGGGACGACCAGCGCGCGGCGCCCCGCCGCCTCGATCCGCGCGGCGACATCGCGGAGCTGCTCCTCGGTGCGGGCGGAGACCGCCACGTCGGCGCCGGCCTCGGCGAGCGCGACCGCGGTGGCCGCGCCGATGCCGCGGCCCGCGCCGGTGACGACCGCCGCCCGGCCGTCGATGCGGAACCTGTCACCGATCACCGGCGTCACCTCCGGGCCGTCGCGTCGCTGCGGGCACAGCCTACGCAGAAAGTAGAACGTGTTTCAATACGCCGTCCGTGCGGCGGTCCGGTGACGGGCGCGTGCCGGCGGCCGGTAGATCTTCACGGGTCATTCGTTATTTCCGGTACTAGGCGCCGCGCCGCCGCCTTGCCATTCTTTTCCACAGCGCGCGCCGACGGCGGGCCCGGGCGGAAGGAAATCCTGGCGTGGACAAGGGGTACGAGCTTTACTGCCTCGCGGACGAGGTGTTCTACGACGCTCCCCCGGTCACCCGGAAAACCGATTTCGACATCGCCCACCGCCCTCTTCCGGACGGCTGGGAGCAGGTCTTCGGCGACGAATGGGTCGTTTATGTCCCGCCCGTCCAGCGCACTCCGGCGCAGGGCTGGAAAGTCCATGTGAGCGGCTGCGCGGAAAGCGCCGGGGACGTCCTCTCCCGGACGTGGGAGTACTGCGTCGGGGCCGGCGTCGAGTTCAAGCACCTGCGCGGCCCGGCGACGCTGCGGACGCGGAACGCCAAGTACGCGCCGCGCGGCGCCAGCGGGAAGCTCGTCACGGTCTACCCCGAGGACGAGCGCGAACTGGAGCGCGTGCTGGCCGGGCTCGGCGCCCTGGTGGACGGCCTGCCCGGCCCCTACATCCTCAGCGACCTGCGCATCGGCGACGGCCCCCTGCACGTGCGGTACGGCGGGTTCGCCGAGCGGCGGTGCCTGGACGAGCAGGGCAGGCTCGTGCCCGCGCTGGAGAACGGCGCCGGGGAGCTGGTGCCCGACCGGCGCGAGCCCGTGTTCACCGTCCCCGAATGGGTGCGCCTGCCGGCCTGTCTGGAACCGCACCTCAAGGCGCGCGGCGCCACCACGACGACCGACCTTCCGTACCGCATCGAAAAGGCGCTGCATTTCTCCAACGGCGGCGGCGTCTACCAGGCGGTGGACACCCGCAGCGGCGCGAAGGTCGTCCTGAAGGAAGGGCGCCCGCACGCCGGGCTCGCCGCCGACGGCGCCGACGCGGTCACCCGGCTGGAACGCGAACGCGACGTCCTCCGGAAACTCGGCGGAATCGACGGGGTGCCCGCGGCGCTCGACTGGTTCGCGCTCGGCGAGCACCATTTCCTCGTCCAGGAGTTCATCGAGGGGCGCACCCTCAACACGTTCTTCGCCGAACGGCATCCGATGCTCGATCCCGACCCGGATCCGGCCCGGACAGCCGAGTACACGGCGTGGGCGCTGCGCGTCCACGCGGGAGTGGAACGCGTGCTGAACGCGATCCACGAGCGCGGCGTCGCCTTCAACGACCTGCACATGTTCAACGTGATGGTCCGCCCGGACGACTCGGTCGCGCTGATCGACTTCGAGACGGCGGCGCCCGCGTCCGCCGGCGGCCGGCAGACGCTCGCCAACCCGGCGTTCCTCGCCCCGCCCGACCGGCGCGGCACCGCCGTCGACCGGTACAGCCTGGCGTGCCTGCGGCTGGCCCTGTTCGTCCCGCTGACCACGCTGTTCGTCATCGACCGGGGCAAGGCGCGGCAGCTCGCCGACATGATCGCCGAGAACTTCCCGGTGCCGCGCGCGTGGCTGGACGAGGCGGTCGCGGAGATCGCGCGGGACGTCGAGCCGGCGCCGGCGCCCGCGTTCGTCCCGGACGCGCCCGGCTGGGACCGCGCCCGGGAGGCGCTGTCGCGGGCCGTCCTGGCGAGTGCCACGCCCGACCGGCCCGACCGGCTGTTCCCCGGTGACGTGGAGCAGTTCTCCGGGGCGTCCCTCGGGCTGGCGCACGGCGCCGCCGGCGTCCTGTACGCGCTGGACGCGACCGGCGCGGGCCGCTACCCGGCGCACGAGGAATGGCTGGCCGAACGTGCCGCCGACCCCCGGCGCGGCACCGGGCTCGGCCTGTACGACGGGCTGATGGGCGCCGCCCACGTGCTGGCCCGCCTCGGCCACGCGGACGCCGCGCGCGCTGCCGTCGACCACTGCCTGAACGAGAAATGGGAGCGGCTCGGCGACGACCTCTACGGCGGGCTGCCCGGCTTCGCGCTCGTCCTGGACGACCTGGCCGGCGCGACCGGCGACGCGGACCTGCGCGACGCCGCCCGCCGCGCGCTCGCGATCGTCGCGGAACGGGCACCGGACGGGCGCAGCCCCCGGCCCGGCCTCATGCACGGCGGCGCGGGCGCGGCGCTGATGCTCGTCCGGGCGTACGAGCGCGCGGGCGACCCCGCGCTGCTGGACCTCGCCGCCGCCGCGCTGCGCCGCGACCTCGCCGCCTGCGTCACCGACCGCAACGGCGCGCTGCACGTCGACCAGGGCAGCCGGGTGCTGCCCTACCTCGCGCGCGGCGGCGTCGGCATCGGCCTCGTCCTGGACGAGTACCTCGCGCACCGCCCGGACGAGGAGTTCGAGACGGCCCGGCGCGCCGTCCGCGTCGCCGCGATGTCGCGCTACTACGCGCAGCCGAGCCTGTTCAGCGGGCGCGCCGGGATGCTGCTCTACCTGGCCCGGCACGACCGCGACGACCCGCGCGTGGCGGGGCACGTCCGCGACCTGGCCTGGCACGCCCTCCCCTACGGCGGCGGCCTGGCGATGCCCGGCGAGCACATGTACCGGCTGTCGATGGACCTGGCGACCGGGACCGCCGGCGTGCTGCTCGCGCTCGGCGCGGCCCTGCACGCCGCGCCGGCCGGGCTGCCGTTCCTCGGGACGGCCCACCGACCCCTCGCGGGGACCCCCGCGGTGGCCACCTCTACCCAGCCCGAAAGGAGGTGAAGACATGGCGCTTCTCGACCTTCAGGGAATGGTGAGCGAGAACGGCGGCGGCGGCGGTAACAGCAGCCTCAGCCTGCTCTGCCACAGCTCGCACAGCGTGACCATCTGCCTGTGACGGCCGCCGGCGGCCACGGACCCCCTCCCTCGGGGGGCCGTGGGCCCCCCCCGCCAGGTAGAAGAACCCCCCCCCCCCCAAACC
>NZ_JBFARO010000130.1:0-22412 GCF_040677125.1 Actinomadura sp. NPDC049382 | reverse complement strand
GGCGGCGGCGGCTTCGGTGGCCCGCGCGCGGGCGGCGGCGGTCGTCCCGGCGGCGGCTTCGGCGGTCCCCGCCCAGGTGGCGGCGGTCGCGGCCGCGGCGGCACGCAGGGCGCGTTCGGACGTCCCGGGGGCCGGCCGGCCCGCGGGCGCAAGTCGAAGCGCGCGCGTCGTCAAGAGTTCGAGAACATGCAGGCGCCCGCCGCCGGCGGCGTCTCGGCTCCCCGCGGCAACGGCAAGACGATCCGGCTGCCGCAGGGCGCGACCCTGACCGACTTCGCCGAGAAGATCGGCGCCAACCCGGCGTCGCTCGTCGCGATCATGATGCATCTCGGCAAGATGGTCACCGCGACCCAGTCGGTCGACCCCGACGACCTCATGGCGCTCGGGCTCGAGCTGGACTTCGACGTCCAGGTCGTCAGCCCCGAGGACGAGGACCGCGCACTGCTCGAGTCGTTCGACATCGAGTACGGCGAGGACGAGGGCGGCGAGGAGAACCTCCAGTCGCGTCCGCCGGTGGTCACCGTCATGGGCCACGTCGACCACGGTAAGACCAAGCTGCTGGACGCCGTCCGGCACGCCAACGTGCAGGCGGGCGAGGCCGGCGGCATCACCCAGCACATCGGCGCCTACCAGGTCGAGACCGAGGTCGACGGCGAGGACCGCAAGATCACCTTCATCGACACCCCGGGTCACGAGGCGTTCACCGCCATGCGCGCCCGCGGTGCCGACACCACCGACCTGGTGGTGCTGGTGGTCGCCGCGGACGACGGCGTCAAGCCGCAGACCACCGAGGCGATCGACCACGCCACCGCGGCCGGGGTCCCGATCGTCGTCGCGGTCAACAAGATCGACGTCGAGGGCGCGGACCCGAACCGGGTGCGCGCGCAGCTGACCGAGTACGGCCTGGTCGCCGAGGAGTTCGGCGGTTCGACGCAGTTCGTCGACGTGTCCGCCAAGCAGGGCACCAACATCGACGGGCTGCTGGAGGCGATCATCCTGACCGCCGACGCCGAGCTCGACCTGAAGGCCAACCCCGACATGCCCGCCCAGGGCTCGGCCATCGAGGCCCACCTGGACAAGGGCCGGGGCGCCGTGGCGACCGTGCTGGTGCAGCGCGGCACGCTCCGGGTCGGCGACTCGATCGTCTGCGGCGTGGCCAACGGCCGCGTCCGGGCGATGCTCGACGAGAACGGCAACAACCTCGAGGAGGCGGGCCCGTCCCGTCCGGTGATGGTGCTCGGCCTCGCGGCCGTGCCCGGCGCGGGCGACAACTTCCTGGTCGTCGACGACGACCGGATCGCCCGGCAGATCGCCGACAAGCGGGTGGCGCGCAAGCGCAACGCCGAGCTGCTCAAGAGTCGCAAGAGCAGCTCCCTGGAAGAACTGTTCAAGGACTTCCAGGAGGGCAAGCGGCAGGAGCTGCTGCTCATCCTCAAGGGCGACGTGTCGGGTTCCGTCGAGGCGCTGGAGGACTCGCTCCTCAAGATCGACGTGGGCGACGAGGTCAGCCTGCGGATCATCCGCCGCGGTGTCGGCGCGATCACGCAGGACGACGTCAACCTGTCGCTGGCGTCCGAGGAGGGCGCGGTCATCATCGGCTTCAACGTGCGGCCGGAGCGCAACGCGCAGGAGCTGGCCGACCGCGAGGGCGTCGACATCCGGTACTACTCGATCATCTACCAGGCGATCGAGGAGATCGAGGCGGCCCTCAAGGGCATGCTCAAGCCGGAGTTCGAGGAGGCCCAGCTCGGCACCGCGGAGGTCCGCGAGATCTTCAAGGTGCCGCGGATCGGCAACGTGGCCGGCTCGATGGTCACCTCGGGGATCATCCAGCGCAACGCCAAGGCCCGCCTCGTCCGCGACGGCGTCGTGGTCGCCGACAACCTCACGGTGTCGTCGCTGCGCCGCTTCAAGGACGACGCGACCGAGGTCCGCGAGGGCTTCGAGTGCGGCATCGGCGTCGGTTACAACGACATCAAGCTCGGCGACGTCATCGAGTGCTTCGAGATGCGGGAGAAGCCCCGCGTCTGAGGCCCGGCGGCCCGTCCGCCCGGCTCCGCCCCTGCGGGCGCGGGCCGGGCGGCGGCCGGCTCGTCGCCGATGTGATCGTTAAATCGGATGACAGGACGCCAGGCGGATCTTCTAGCCTGGCGTCCTGCATGTCCGGCCCCGTCCGCCGCCCGGCGGCGCGGGCCGGGAACACGGCGGGTGATCCCCGTCGTTCCAACCAGACAGATCCCGAGGTGATCGACCAGGTGTACGTGGGTGCGCTGACACTCGACCTGCTGCTGGGGGACGTCCGCTCGCTGAAGCAGAAGCGGTCCGTCGTCCGGCCCATCATCGCCGAGGTGCACAAGCACTTCCCGGCGGTGGCCGTCGCCGAGACCGGCGGCAACGACCTGCACCGCAGGGCGGAGATCGGGGTGGCGGTGGTCTCGGGCTCGGCCGCCAACTGCACCCAGGTGCTCGACCAGTGCGAACGCCTGGTGGCCGGACGGCCGGAGATCGAACTGCTGTCCGCCCGCCAGCGGATCTTCCACGACGAGGACTGAACGGCGTCCGCAACGGAGCGCCAGCGGAGTGGAGGACGACGTTCAGTCTCCGTTCGAGGGTGTGGGGGTCGTCCCCCACAATGAACCGGACGGCGTCCGCAACGGAGCGCCAGCGGAGTGGAGGACGGTCGTCCCCCACAATGAACCGGACGGCGTTCGGTCTTCCCGGTCGGGGGGTGGGGGAGTGCCCCCACAATGGAACTTCGGTGCCGGCGCCGGACCACAGAGGGGTCGGCAGACCATAGAAAGGGAGTGCGATCATGGTGGACGCAGCTCGGGCGCGCAAGCTCGCCGACCGCATCCAGCAGATCGTGGCCGAGATGCTGGAGAGGCGGATCAAGGATCCGCGGCTCGGCTTCGTGACCGTGACGGACACCCGCATCACCAACGACCTGCGCGACGCGACCGTCTACTACACGGTGTACGGGTCGGACGGCGAGCGCGCCGAGACGGCCGCCGCGCTGGAGAGCGCCAAGGGCGTCATCAGGTCGGAGGTGGGCAGGAAGACGGGCGTCCGGCACACGCCCAGCATCACCTTCGTCATGGACTCCCTGATGGAGAACGCGGCCCACATCGACGACCTGCTGGCCAAGGCCCGCGCCAGGGACGCCGAGGTCGCGCGCGCCGCGCAGGACGCGTCCCCGGCCGGTGAGGCGAACCCGTACCGGGAGCCCGCCGCCGACGACGACCTCGACGAGGACGCCGACGACGAGGACGGCCGTTCCCGGCCCCCGTCCTCGTGAACGGCCCCGAGGGCCGCGCGGAGGCCGCGGCCTCCGGGGGGCCGGAGGAGTGCCGGCTGCACGACGCGGACGGCCACGCCGCGGGCGGCCATGACATCGTGCCGCGCGGCGGGGGCGGCGGAGTGCGCGGCCCCGCCGCGCCGGCCGCGCCCGCCGCACCGGCCGCCGACCTGGAGTGGGACCGTGCGATCCAGCTGATCCGCGCGGCGGAGGAGATCTGCCTCGTCTGCCATGTGGCGCCGGACGGCGACGCGCTCGGCTCCATGCTGGCGCTCGCGCAGGCGCTCCGCGCACTCGGCAAGCGGTGCGTGGCCTCGTTCGGGGAGCCGTTCACGGTCCCGGCGATCCTGCGCTTCCTGCCGGGGCAGGAGCTGCTGGTGGAGCCCGCCCGGGTGCCCGCCGCCCCGGAGCTGATGATCTCCCTGGACGCGGCCGGCCGGGCGCGGCTCGGCGGCCTCGCCGGGCACGCCGACCGGGCCGGCGCGCTGGTCGTCGTCGACCACCACGCGTCCAACACCGGGTTCGGCGGCGTGCGGCTCGTCGACCCGGACGCTGCGGCCACCGCGGTGCTGGTCGAGGAGCTGATCCGCCGGCTCGGCGTCCCGCTCGACCGCGACATCGCGCAGGGCCTGTACGCGGGGCTCGCCAGCGACACCGGGTCGTTCAAGTACCCGTGCACGACGCCGGAGGTGCACAACCTCGCGGGGCGGTTGCTGACGGCGGGCGTCCGGCCCGACGCGGTCAGCCGCGAGCTGTGGGACCGGGCCCCGTTCGGCTACCTGCAGGTGCTCGCGGGCGCGCTGGCGCGGGCCCGGCTGGAGCGCGACGCGGCCGCCGGCCTCGGCCTGGTGTGGACGACGATCGCCCGCTCCGACCGGGCCGCCCGCGACGTCGAGTACGACCAGCTCGAAGGGGTCATCGACCAGCTCAGGCGCACCGACGAGGCCGAGGTCGCGGTGGTGTGCAAGGAGAACGACCGGGGCGAGTGGTACGTCTCCACCCGCTCCAAGGGCGCGATCGACGTCGGCCGCGCCTGCGTGGAGCTCGGCGGCGGCGGGCACCGCACGGCCGCCGCGTTCACCATGGGCGGGGAGCCCGCCGCCATCATCGACCGGCTGCGCGCGGCGCTGCGCGTGCCCGGTGACCTCGACGACTGACCTTTCGGAGCGCGCGTGGACAACTCGGGACTCGTCATCGTGGACAAGCCCGCCGGCTGGACGTCGCACGACGTCGTCGGGAAGATGCGGCGGCTGGCGAAGACCCGGCGGGTCGGGCACGCGGGCACGCTCGACCCGATGGCGACGGGCGTGCTCGTGCTCGGCGTCGGCAAGGCCACCCGCCTCCTCGGCCACCTCGCGCTGACGGAGAAGGGGTACGACGCGACGATCCGCCTGGGGCAGTCGACCAACACCGACGACGCGGAGGGCGAGATCACCGCGACGGCGTCCGCCGCGTCCGTGGCCGACGAGGCGCTGCGCGCGGGCGTGGCGGCGCTGACCGGGCCGATCCAGCAGGTCCCGCCGCAGGTCAGCGCGATCAAGGTGAACGGAGAGCGGGCGTACAAGATGGCCCGCAAGGGCGAGGACGTGGCGCTCGCGGCCCGCCCCGTGACCGTGCACTCGTTCACGGTCACCGACGTGCGGCGCGAGGGCGACCTGATCGACGTGGACGCGTCGGTCGCCTGCTCGTCCGGCACCTACATCCGGGCGCTGGCCCGCGACCTCGGCGCGTCCCTCGGCTGCGGCGGCCATCTGACGGCGCTGCGCCGCACCCGTGTCGGGCCCTACGACCTGGCCATGGCGCGGACCCTCGACCAGTTCGCGGAGAAGCCGGAGATCCTGCCGATGGGCGAGGCGGTCGCCGCGGTGTTCCCGCGCCGGGACGTCTCGGCCGACGACGCCCGCAAGATCGCGCACGGCGGGCGGCTGCCGGCGGCCGGGCTGGGCCCGGGGCCGGTGGGCGTCTTCGCCCCGGACGGGACGCTGCTCGCCCTCGTCGAGGAGCGGGGCGGGCAGGCCAAGCCCCTCGCCGTCTTCGTCCCCTGACCCACCTGGAACGACCTTCTAGCCTTCGGGTCTTTACCCGTACGCGCTCTACCCGGACCCGGACCCGGGCAATACACCCGTGGTGCGCATCACCGGGTGAAAGTGCTGCGCGAAAACCTACGGGCGCGTAACCTACGAGAGCGTAAGTTACTGAGGCAGGAGGTGTCCGTGACCACTGTGAAGGACCACCCCCCGGTGGCGTCCCCCACCCGGCCGCGGCTGCGCGGCTGGCTGCACCTCGGCGCGTTCCCCGCGGTGCTGGTCGCCGGGCTCGTGCTGGTGGCGCTCGGCCCGAGCGTCCACGCGCGGCTCGCGTCGGCGGTGTACGTGGCGACATCGGGGATGCTGTTCGGGATCTCGGGGACGTACCACCGGCAGCAGTCGCACCGGCTGATCGAGGTGCTGCGCCGGTTCGACCATGCCAACATCTACCTGATCATCGCGGGGACGTACACCCCCTTCGCGGTCGTCGCCCTGGACGGCGGCGTGCGGCTCGCCGTCCTCATCACCGTCTGGACGGGCGCCGTCGCGGGCGTCGTCTTCCGCACCGCCTGGATCGGCGCCCCGCGCGCCCTCTACGTGACCCTCTACATCGTCCTCGGCTGGGTCGCGGTGTTCTTCCTGCCGCAGTTCCTGGACGGCGCCGGCACCGCCGCGTGCGTGCTGGTCGCGGCCGGCGGGATCTGCTACAGCGTCGGAGGCGTCGTCTACGGGCTGCGCCGCCCCGACCCGTCGCCGCGCTGGTTCGGCTTCCACGAGGTGTTCCACGCCTGCACGCTCGCCGCCTACGTCCTGCAGTACATCGCGGTGTCGCTGGTCGTCTACCAGTCCGGCTGACGGGTACCCCTGGGTGCGACCTCGCGGCCCCCGTCATGGCACTCTTGAGGGCGGCAGGAGAATACCGGCAGGCATGCCCTACGCAGGGAGAGAATGGTGCGGCGTTGGAATGGCCTCGACGAGGTTCCCGCGGACTGGGGCCGTTCAGTGATCACCATCGGGGTGTTCGACGGGGTGCACCGCGGCCATCAGCGGATCGTCGGCGCCGCGGCCGAGGAGGCCCGGCGCCGCGGCCTGCGCTCGGTGGTCATCACGTTCGACCCGCACCCCGACGAGGTCGTCCGGCCGGGCACCCATCCGCCGCTGCTCGCCACCACCCGGCGGCGCGTGGAGCTGCTGGAGGGGCTCGGCACGGACGCGGTCGCGGTCGTCCCGTTCACCCTTGAGCTGTCCAAGGTGCCGCCGGACGAGTTCGTGCAGTCGGTCCTGGTCGACCGGCTGCACGCCGCCCACGTGATCGTCGGCGAGGACTTCCGCTTCGGCCACAAGGCCAAGGGAGACGTCGCGCTGCTGCGCGAGCTCGGCGAGAAGTACGACTTCACCGCCGAGGGCATGCCGCTCGTGGCGAACGGCGGCACGATCTCCTCCACCTACATCCGGGGCCGGCTCGACGCGGGCGACGTCGGGGCGGCGGCGCGGGCGCTCGGCCGGCCGCACCGCGTGGAGGGCATCGTGGTGCGCGGCCACCGGCGCGGCCGCGCGCTCGGGTTCCCGACGGCGAACCTGGAGACGGCGGCGAACACCGCGATCCCGGCCGACGGCGTCTACGGCGGCTGGCTGGTCTGCGACTCCGAGCGCTACCCGGACTTCCGCTGGCCCGCCGCGATCTCCATCGGGACGAACCCGACGTTCGAGGGCGCGGGGGAGCGGACCGTCGAGGCGTACGCGCTGGACCGCGACGACCTCGACCTGTACGGCGAGCACATGGCCGTGGACTTCACCGCCCGCATCCGCGACACCCTGAAGTTCGACTCGATCGACGCGCTGATCGAGGAGATGCGCCGGGACGTGGACCGCGCCAGGGAGATCACCTCCGAGTGACCCGGGCGGAGCGCGCGTTTCCGCCGCGTACCCTGCGACAACACCGGTTCTCGCTTCGTGACTGCGTGGGTTTCCGGCATGGTACGGTGAATAGTCGCCGGGAAGGGCCCCGGCGCGGCGAGCTGCACCCTCATGCGGCCCGCCACCCTCTGAAACGCACCATGCGGACCCGTGCGCCCTCCGGGCCCGGATCTGCGGGTGACGATCCCATCGAAGGAGCCACGTGTCGCTCGACACCGCCACGAAGAACCAGATCATCGCCGAGTACGCGACCACTGAGGGTGACACCGGATCCCCGGAGGTCCAGGTCGCGCTGCTGACGCGCCGCATCAACGATCTGACCGAGCACCTCAAGGAGCACAAGCACGACCACCACAGCCGCCGCGGACTGCTGCTGCTGGTCGGCCGTCGCCGCCGCCTCCTGAAGTACCTGAGCAACAAGGACATCAACCGCTACCGGCAGCTGATCGAGCGACTCGGCCTGCGCCGCTAGCACGCTGAGGGAGTGGCCCGCGCGGGCCACTCCCTTCCTTTTACCGGTCGGCGGCCGCCGACCGGTATCCGGCCGCCGGGCCCGCCCAGGCCCCGGCCGCACAACTGCAGACAAGCCTCGCGGACACCGCTGGTGCGGGCCGGTCCTCGGTAGTGGCTTCCGGATCCGTTCCGCCGCACCGGCGGGGGATCTCGATCCGGGTGCTTCGATCGAAGACCGGCAGCGTGACAAGCCACGGGAAACGGCCGCGAGGACCGACATGGAACCCTGAGGAGGTTTCCCGTGACAGAAGCCGTGCGCATCGACGGAGCGCAGAGCACCGAGGCCGTGATCGACAACGGCGCCTTCGGCACCCGTACCATCCGCTTCGAGACGGGCCGGCTGGCCCGGCAGGCGGCCGGCTCGGCCGTCGCCTACCTCGACGACGAGACGATGGTGCTGTCGGCGACCACCGCGTCCAAGAAGCCCAAGGACAACCTGGACTTCTTCCCGCTGACCGTGGACGTCGAGGAGCGGATGTACGCGGCCGGGCGCATCCCCGGCTCGTTCTTCCGCCGCGAGGGCCGGCCCTCCGAGGACGCGATCCTCACCTGCCGGCTGATCGACCGGCCGCTGCGCCCGTCGTTCACCAAGGGCCTGCGCAACGAGATCCAGATCGTCGAGACGATCATGGCGCTGCACCCCGACCACCTGTACGACGTCGTGGCGATCAACGCCGCCTCGATGTCCACCCAGCTGGCCGGGCTGCCGTTCTCCGGCCCGATCGGCGGCGTCCGCGTCGCGCTGATCGACGGCCAGTGGGTCGGCTTCCCCACCCACCCCGAGCTGGAGCGCGCCACCTTCGACATGGTCGTCGCCGGCCGCGTGCTGGCGGACGGCGACGTCGCGATCATGATGGTCGAGGCGGAGTCCACCCGCGACACGCTCAAGCTCGTCGGCGAGGGCGCCACCGCCCCGACGGAGGAGACCGTCGCCGAGGGCCTGGAGGCGGCCAAGCCGTTCATCAAGGTGCTCTGCAAGGCGCAGAGCGACCTCGCGGCCGTCGCGGCCAAGGAGACCGCCGAGTACCCGATCTTCCTGGACTACCAGGACGACGTGCTCACCGCCGTCACCGACGCCGTCAGCGGCGACCTGGCGCAGGCGCTCACCATCGCCGGCAAGCAGGAGCGCGAGACCCGGCTCGACGAGATCAAGGCGGCCGCCGCCGAGAAGCTCGCCGAGCAGTTCGAGGGGCGCGAGAAGGAGATCTCCGCCGCCTACCGCGCCGTCACCAAGAAGCTGGTCCGCGAGCGGGTCATCCGCGAGGGGCTGCGCATGGACGGCCGCGGGCTGAAGGACATCCGCCAGCTCACCGCGGAGGCGCACGTCGTCCCGCGCGTGCACGGCTCGGCGCTGTTCGAGCGCGGCGAGACCCAGATCCTCGGCGTGACGACGCTGAACATGCTCCGCATGGAGCAGACGATCGACACGCTGAACCCCGAGCGCACCAAGCGCTACATGCACAACTACAACTTCCCGCCGTACTCGACCGGTGAGACCGGCCGGGTCGGCTCGCCGAAGCGGCGCGAGATCGGGCACGGCGCGCTCGCCGAGCGCGCGCTGATCCCGGTGCTGCCGTCGCGCGAGGAGTTCCCGTACGCGATCCGGCAGGTGTCGGAGGCGCTCGGCTCCAACGGCTCCACCTCGATGGGCTCGGTCTGCGCGTCCACCATGTCGCTGCTGGACGCGGGCGTCCCGCTCAAGCAGATGGTGGCGGGCATCGCGATGGGCCTGATCAACGAGGGCGACGAGTACGTCACGCTCACCGACATCCTCGGCGCCGAGGACGCGTTCGGCGACATGGACTTCAAGGTCGCCGGCACCCGCGACCTGATCACCGCGCTGCAGCTCGACACCAAGCTCGACGGCATCCCCGCCTCGGTGCTGGCCGCCGCGCTGAAGCAGGCCAAGGGCGCCCGCCTGGCGATCCTGGACGTGATGCAGGAGGCCATCGAGGCGCCCGCCGAGATGAGCCCGAACGCGCCGCGGATCATCACGATCAAGGTCCCGGTCGACAAGATCGGCGAGGTCATCGGCCCCAAGGGCAAGATGATCAACTCGATCCAGGACGACACCGGCGCCGACATCACGATCGAGGACGACGGCACCATCTACGTCGGCGCCACCGACGGGCCGTCCGCCGAGGCCGCCCGGCAGGCGATCAACTCGATCGCGAACCCGCACATGCCGGAGGTCGGCGAGCGGTTCCTCGGCACCGTCGTCAAGACCACCACGTTCGGCGCGTTCGTGTCGCTGCTGCCCGGCAAGGACGGCCTGCTGCACGTCTCGCAGATCCGCAAGCTGCACGGCGGAGCCCGGATCGAGAACGTCGAGGACGTGATGGGCGTCGGCGAGAAGATCCAGGTCGAGGTCACCGAGATCGACCAGCGCGGCAAGCTGTCGCTGGTGCCGGTCGAGGTGATCGAGCGGGAGGCCGCGGAGAAGGGCGACGCCGGTGACGGCGAGGCCCCGGCCGCCGCGGACGACGGCGACTCCGGCGAGCGCCGGGAGCGCCGCGACGAGGGCGACCGCCGCCCGCGCCGCCGCCGCACCCGCCGCGGTGACGAGTCCGGCCAGCGCAACTCCTGACCCGTGCGACGACCGACCGGCACGCCCTCGGCGGGGGCGTGCCGGTCGGCCGCTTTCTCCGACCTTCCATCGACCGGAATGTGAGCGACACGTGACGCTGCCGGCGCGGGCGCAGGAGCCCGGCACCACCACCACGATCCACACCGACGGGGCCGGCGCGGTGCGCCGCACCGTGCTGCCCGGCGGGCTGCGGATCATCACCGAGACGATGCCGACCGTGCGGTCCGCCGCGTTCGGGATCTGGTCGGCGGTCGGTTCCCGCGACGAGGCGCCCGCCGACGCGGGGGCCAGCCACTACCTGGAGCACGTGCTGTTCAAGGGGACGCGGCGGCGGTCGGCGCTGGAGATCTCCGCCGCGGTCGACGCGGTCGGCGGCGACCTCAACGCGTTCACCGCCAAGGAGTACACCTGCTACTACGCGCGGGTGCTGGACGCCGACCTGCCGCTCGCCGTGGACGTCGTGTCGGACATGGTGGCCGACTCGGTCAACCGGCCCGAGGACGTCGAGGCCGAGCGCGGGGTGATCCTCGAAGAGATCCACATGCGCGACGACGACCCCGGCGACCTCATCCACGACGAGTTCTCCACCGCGCTGTACGGCGACACCCCGCTCGGCCGCCCCATCCTCGGCAGCGAGGACTCGATCAACGCCCTGTCGCGGGACCGCATCCACGGCTACTACCGGGAGCACTACGTCCCGTCCAAGCTGGTGGTGTCGGTGGCCGGGAACATCGACCACGCCGAGGTCGTGCGGCTGGTGTCGGAGGCGTTCGCCGAGCACCTGACCGGTGACGCCGAGCCCGCCGCGCCGCGCCTGGACGGCACGCCCGCGCCGGTCGACCCGCGCAGCGTGGTGATCGACAAGGACACCGAGCAGGCGCACATCATCCTCGGCGGGGCCGGGGTGTCGCGCACCGACGACCGCCGGTTCGCGCTCGGCGTGCTGAACGCCGCGCTCGGCGGCGGCATGTCGTCCCGCCTGTTCCAGGAGATCCGGGAGAAGCGGGGCCTCGCCTACTCGGTCTACAGCTACACCGCGCAGTACGCCGACTCCGGCATCTTCGGCGTCTACGCGGGCTGCCAGCCCGCCAAGGCCGAGGAGGTCCTGTCGATCTGCCGGGACGAGCTGGGCCGGGCCGCCGAGGAGTGCCTGACCGCCGAGGAGCTGGAGCGCGGGAAGGGGCAGCTGCGCGGCGCCATGGTGCTCGGCCTGGAGGACACCGGCTCCCGCATGAGCCGCATCGGCAAGAGCGAGCTGGTCTACGAGTCGCTGCTGCCGGTGGACGAGGTGCTGGCCCGCATCGAGGCCGTGACCCTCGACGATGTCCGCGCCATCGCCCGTGAGGTGCTGGCGGGCCCGCAGGCCCTCACCGTGATCGGCCCGGTCGGCGACCGCGACTTCAGCGCGTGACCCGCGCGACCCGCGTGACCCTCGTGACTCGCGAGGGCCGCGTGATCCGTTAGGGATCGGCGCGCCCGGGGTAGACCGGGCCGCGTGAAGATCCTCATCAGGGTGGTCATCGCCGCGATCGCGCTGTGGGTCGCGGAGGCGGCCCTCGACGGCGTCGAGCTCACCGCGGGGAGCACGACCGAGCGCGTGCTCACGCTGCTGGGCGTCGCCGTGATCTTCGGTGTGGTCAACGCCGTGCTGAAGCCCGTGATCCAGGTGCTGGGCTGCGCCTTCTACGTGCTGACCCTCGGGCTGTTCGCGCTGCTGGTGAACGCGGGGCTGCTCATGCTGACGAGCTGGATCGCGGGCGAGCTCGGGCTGCCCTTCCATGTGGAGTGGTTCTGGCCGGCGTTCTGGGGAGCGATCATCATCGGCGTCGTGAGCTGGCTGCTCAACCTGTTCGTCGCCGACGACTGACGGAGGCTTGTTAACCGGACCGGAGTCCGTTACCGTTCTCAGGGTAACCGGACTGCGGTCCGTATGCTTTCCGTCGAGAGGAACCCCCTCATGTCCCGCCTGCTGCACATCTCCGCGTCCCCCCGAGGCGCCGAGTCCGAGTCCCTGGCGATCGCGGAGTCGTTCCTGGACGCCTACCGCGAGGTCCACGGCGACACCGTCGACCACTTCGACCTGTGGGACGGCACCCTCCCCGCGTTCGGCCCGGCCGGCGCCGGCGCCAAGATGACCGTGCTCGCCGGAGGCGACCCGTCCGGCGACCAGGCCGCCGCGTGGCGGGCCGCCCGCGCCGCCTTCGAGCGCTACGACTCCTACGACCGCTACCTGTTCAGCGTCCCGATGTGGAACTCCAGCGTGCCGTACGTCCTCAAGCAGTTCATCGACGTGGTCTCCCAGCCCGGCTGGGTGTTCGCGTTCGACCCCGAGAAGGGCTACAGCGGGCTCCTCCACGGCAAGAAGGCCGCCATCGTGTACACGAGCGCCGTCTACGGGGAGGGCCGCCCGCCCGCGTTCGGCCGCGACCACCAGGCGCCCTTCCTGGAGGGCTGGCTGCGCTGGACGGGGGTCACCGACCTCAGCACCGTCGAGTTCCGCCCCAACCTCGCCACGGCCGACGCCGAGACCGGGCGCCGCACCGCCCACGCCGAGGCGCGCGAGCTGGGCAAGCGCTTCTGACGATAGGCTCGGGCGGGACGCCAACCGGGAGGAACACGTGACAAAGGTCGGGGTGCTGGGCGCGCAGGGCCGGATGGGCGCCGAGGTGTGCCGTGCCGTGCAGGGGGCCGGCGACATGGAGCTCGTCGCGGCCGTCGACCAGGGCGACGCGCTCGACGCGCTCACCGCCGCCGAGGTCGTCGTCGACTTCACCCACCCCGGCGTCGTCATGGACAACCTCAAGTGGTGCGTGGAGCGCGGCCTGCACGCCGTCGTCGGAACCACCGGGTTCGACCCCTCCCGCCTCGACACGGTCCGCTCCTGGCTGACCGACGACTCGTCGGGGAACGTCCTCATCGCCCCGAACTTCGGGATCGGCGCGGTCCTGATGATGCACTTCGCCCAGCAGGCCGCGCCGTTCTTCGAGTCCGTCGAGATCGTCGAGACGCACCACCCGAACAAGGCCGACGCCCCGTCCGGCACCGCCTACCGCACCGCCGAGCTGGTCGCCGCCGCCCGCGCGGAGGCCGGGGTGGGCGCGTCCCCGGACGCGACCGTCTCCGAGGTCGCGGGCGCCCGCGGCGCCGACGTGGACGGCGTGCGCGTGCACGCGGTCCGCATGTCCGGCGCCGTCGCCCACCAGGAGGTCGTCCTCGGCGGCCACGGCGAGCTGTTCACGATCCGGCACGACGCGATGAACCGCGAGTCGTTCATGCCGGGTGTGCTGCTCGCCGTCCGCAAGGTCCCCGAGCTGGACCGCCTCACCCTCGGCATCGAGACGCTGCTCGGCCTGTGATGGACTTCGCCGCCCAGCCCTGGGACTACCTCGGCGCGTCTGAGGCGATCGACATCGAGCACCCGCTCGTCCAGTCGATCGCCGCCGAGCTGCGCACCGGCGACGACATCGCCTACGCCCACGCCGCGTTCGACCACGTCCGCGACAAGGTCGTCCACTCGATGGACGGCGGCGACCCGCGCGTCGTCTGGCGGGCCTCCGACGTCCTGGAGCAGCGGACCGGCCTCTGCTACGCCAAGGCCCACGCCTACGTCGCCCTGCTGCGCGCGGGCGGCGTCCAGGCGGGCCTGTGCTACCAGGAGTCGTCCGGCTTCCTGCACGGCCTCACCGCCGCCCTGGTGGACGACCGCTGGGTCCTGCTCGACCCCCGGGGCAACAAGCCGGGCATCGACGTCCAGTTCTCCCCGTCCGAGCACCGCCTGGCGTTCCCCGGCGACCCGGTGCTCCCCACGGTCTACGCGGAACCGCCGGAGTCGGTCCTGGAGGGCCTCAAGGCCATGCGCGCGCCCGAGGTCCTCACCGGCCCGCTCCACTGAACCCGCGCCCCGGACGACCCCCGCGCACGACGGCACCGCGACCGACCCGGTCCTGAGCACCGGCGGGGTTGTGCGGGCCGTCGCGGCGGCTTAGCGTTCGCCGGATGGATGCGACGCTCGCGCGGGACATGTGGAAGGTCATCGAGCCGCTGCACGCGGTGACGTACTTCGCCGAGGAGTGCCTGGCGGCCAACAAGGACGTCGGGCTCAAGGGCTTCTGGATGGGCTACTTCGGCAGCCGGGCAGCACCGCTCGGGGCGGTGCCGGCGGGGGCGGTCGAGGCGGTGTTCTTCGGCTTCCATCCGGCGCGGGTGCGGCGGGCCGTGCCCGACGCGTGGAGCTTCGCGTCGCCGGAGAGCATCCTGCGCGTGCGGGGCGCGGCGGCGGCGCGCACGCTGCGGCGGGTCTTTCCCGCGATCGAGGACGTCGCGGTGCGGGCCGCGCCGCTCCTGCGCGAGGCCGTCCTCGCCGCCGATCCGGGGGGCCGCGCGCTGTTCGCGGCCAACCGGGACCTGGACGTCCCCGAGGATCCCGTGGAGGCGCTCTGGCAGGCGGCCACGGCGCTGCGCGAGCATCGCGGCGACGGGCACGTCGCCCTGCTCGCCGCCGAGGGGCTGAGCGGCCTGGAGGCGAACGTGCTGGCGTCCGCCGTCGGCGTCGTCCCGGCGGAGCGGCTGCAGCAGAGCCGGGGATGGTCGCCCGAGGAGTGGGACGCGGCGGCCGGCGCGCTGGCCCGGCGCGGCCTCGTGGCCGGCGGGGAGGCCACGGACGAGGGCCGGGCGCTCAAGGACCGGATCGAGCGGCGCACCGACGTACTGGCCGCGCGCCCGTACGGCGTCCTGGCCGACCCGGAGGCGCTCCGCGCGTCGCTCGTCCCGGCGGCGAAGGCGGCGGCGGGCGAGATGCCCTTCCCCAACCCGATCGGCCTGCCCCGCGTCGGCTAGCGCCCGCCGCGGGGGCTCAGCGGGGCGAGACGGGGTTGGGGAAGCCGTACTTGTGGAAGAGCTTCTGCGCGGTGGGCTTGAGCAGCCACGTGACGAACGCCGCCGCCTCCTCGGGGTGCTCGGAGTCCAGGAGGGGCGCGGCGGGGAAGGCGGCGATGACGTTCTGCTCCGCCGGGATGGCGACGCTGCTCGCCGCCACCCCCGCCGAGCGCAGGTCGGTGATGTAGACGATCCCCGCGTCGGCCTCCCCGGAGCGGACCTGGTCCAGGACGGCCCGGGAGCCGATCTCCTCGGAGTTCCAGTGCACGGTCAGCGCCGACTTCGCGAGGGCCTGGCGGGTGTAGCGGCCCACCGGGACCGAGCCCGCGCCGACCACCACGCGCAGCCCCGGGCGCCGCAGGTCGCTCAGCCCCCGGATGCGCTTGGGGTTGCCGGGGCCGACCGCGATGGTGAGCGTGTCGTGCGTGACGATCCGGGGGCGTCCCGCCAGGTGGTCGGCGGCCTCCTCCAGAGCGGCCCGGTCGGCGGTCACCAGCGCGTCGGCGGGGGCGTGGTCCGACAGGCGGTCGACGATCTCCGGGGAGCCGCCGAACACGAACCGCAGCTTCACGCCGGGGTGCTCCTGGTGGTAGGCCGCGCCCATCTCGCCGAAGACCTCGGTCAGGGCGGAGGTGGCGAGGACGGTCAGCGTCACCGGCCCGGACGGGCCGCCGCAGCCCGCGCCGAGGGCGGGCACGGCGAGCGCGGCGAGCAGCACGGACGCGCGGAGGCGCCGCCTACGGGGGGAATGGGGCATATGGCCTCATCCTAAGGTCGGGTCCTTTGCGCACCCGTGATTCGGCCCTGGCGTGTCAGTGGCGCGCACTAATGTTTGCGGCAACTGGTGATCACGTTCTCGGAGGCCCGACGATGTCCCTCGACCTGATGGAACTGCTGCCCGGCGACTGGCGGGAGCGGCTCGACCCGCTGCTCGACCCGATCGCCACCGCCGCGCTGGGCGCGTTCGTCGCGGGGGAGTACGCCGCGCAGACCGTCTACCCGCCGCGCGACGACCTGTTCAACGCGTTCAGGCACTGCTCGTTCGACGGCACCCGGGTGCTGATCCTCGGGCAGGACCCCTACCACGGCCCCGGCCAAGCGCACGGGCTCAGCTTCAGCGTCCGGGACGGGGTGCGGCTGCCGCCGTCGCTGCGCAACATCTACAAGGAGCTGGCCGCCGACCTCGACGTCCCGGTGGCGGCGTCCGGCGACCTCACCCGCTGGGCCGACCAGGGCGTGCTGCTGCTGAACGCGGTGCTGACCGTCCGCGCGGGGGAGGCGGGCTCGCACGCCGGCAAGGGCTGGGAGGACTTCACCGACGCCGCGATCCGCGCGCTGAACGACAAGAGCGAGCGGGTCGTGTTCGTGCTCTGGGGCGCCTACGCCCGCAAGAAGGCCCGCCTGATCACCGGGCCGCAGCACACCGTGATCGAGTCGGCGCACCCGAGCCCGCTCAGCGCGAAGAAGTTCTTCGGGACGCGCCCGTTCAGCGCGGTCAACAAGGCCCTCGTCGACGCGGGCCTGGCCGAGATCAGCTGGGGGTAGCTCCATCCGGCGGGGGAGCCGGTTCCCCCGGCGGCGGGAGGTGCGCGGCGGCCGCCCCGCGGCATCGTCGTGGGCATGACCGTTACAGCTCATGTGCTCACCGGGCGGACGCGGGCCGCGCGCGGCGGGCCGGGCCGCCTGCGCCTGGCCGTCTGCGCCGCGACGATCGCCGCGTGCGTCCCCTACCTCACCATCAAGATCGCGTGGCTGGCCGGCAGCACGGCCGGCTGGAACGACACCGAGGCGGCGCGGGACTCCGCGCTCTACGTCGGCAACGCGGTCACCATGGTCATGGACGCGATGGCCGTGCTGGTCGCGCTGGCGTTCACGTTCCGGTGGGGCCGGCGCATCCCGGCGTGGCTGGTGCTGGCGCCCATCTGGATCGCGGTCGGGCTGCTCGCGCCGATCGTCCTCTCCGTTCCGCTGGGCACGCTGCTGCAGGCCGTCTTCGCGCCCGATTCGCTGTCGGTCGGTGACAACGCGCTCCAGGGCTGGGTCTACGGCGTCGTCTACGCGGGCTTCACCGGGCAGGGGCTCGGCCTGCTCGCGGCCTTCGTCCTGTACGCGCGGGACCGGTGGACGGACGTCTTCACCATCCGCACGCAGGACGTCCCCAAGGGCGCGACCCACCAGCTACAGGTGCTGCTGACGGGCACGGCGAGCGTGTTCGCGGCGGTCTTCGCCTCCGTCCACCTCTTCTGGGCGATCGGCGGGACGGTGGGGCTCCGCAAGGCCGAACTCTCCGACCGGAACCTGACCCAGCACCTGAGCGACGGCGTGTGGGGCGTGCTGGCACTCGCCGGCGCCGCCGCCCTGCTCGCGCTCGTCCAGCGCCGCGGCCGCCCGGCGCGGTTCGTCGTCCCGCTGGCCTTCGCCTGGGTCGGCGCGGCCACCACGTTCGCGTGGTCGCTCTACATGCTCATGGTGACGCTCGGCCAGCCCGGCATGCTGGCGTCCGACACGACCGTGGGGGCGAACCTCACCGCGCTCGCCGGGCTGTTCGCCGGGCTCCTCATGGGGGTCGCGGGCGCGGCCCTGCTCACCGAGCGTCAGAGCGCGAGGCCGATCGCGAGCAGCGCGCCGTAGGCGATCTGGAGCCGGCCGGTCTCGCCCAGCACGGGGATCAGGGCGGGGCCGGCCGCGCCGTTCAGCACCTTCTGCGTCGGCGGCAGCGACAGCGGCGCGGCGAGCAGCGCGAGCAGCGCCCACGGGTGCGGCGCGGCCAGCACCAGCGCGAACATGAACGGCAGCGCGGCGCACGCCGCGTACAGGATGCGGGTCCAGGGGCCGCCGAGCAGCACGGCGAGGGTCCGCTTGCCCGACTCCCGGTCGGTCGGGATGTCGCGGAGGTTGTTGGCGACGAGCAGCGCGCAGGCCAGCAGCCCGATCGGGACCGCCGCCGCCCACGCCTCCCACGGCAGCGCCTCGACCTGGACGTACACCGTCCCGACGACGGCGACGAGGCCGAAGAACACGAACACCGACACCTCGCCGAGGGCGCGGTAGCCGTACGGCGTCTTGCCGCCGGTGTAGAACCAGGCGGCGAGGATCGCGACCGCGCCGACCAGCAGCAGCCACCAGGTCGTCACGGCGGCGAGCACGAGCCCGGCGACCGCGGCGGCGAGGAAGCAGCCGAGCGCGGCGGCGAGGACCTGCTTCGGCGGGGCGGCCTTCGACCCGACGAGGCGGAGCGGCCCGACGCGGTCCTCGTCGGTGCCGCGGATGCCGTCGCTGTAGTCGTTGGAGTAGTTCACCCCGATCTGCAGGACGAGGGCGACGAACCCGGCGAGGGCGGCGCGCCACCAGACGGGCTGGCCCTCGCCGACCGCGACGCCGGTGCCGACGACGACGGGAACGAGGGACGCGGGCAGGGTGCGGGGCCGGGATCCGGCGACCCATTGGGAGAGCGTGGCCACAGTTACCGCTTGTTCTCGTTGGACGACAGGGGGACTACCGCTTCGATTCTCCCCGACGGGGATCACCGCTCGGGCGCAGCCGCAGCGACGCGGCGAGCCCGAGCGCGAGGATCGCCGCGGTGGTGAGCGCCGCGTGCCGGGTGGCGGCGGCGAGGCTGGCGTCGGCCGCGCGGGCCTCCGCCGCCAGTCCGGGTGCGGCGTGCAGGTCGCGGCCGTAAGTGCCGGCGCTCTCCCGCAGGTCGTGCGCCATCGCGGCCTGCCGCGCGGGCGGCAGCGCGGACTCCGCGGCCAGCCGGTCGGCCATCGCGTGCCCGAGGCCGGTGGCGAACACCGTCCCGATCGCGGCGATGCCGAGGGCCGCGCCGACCTGCCGGGCCGTCGACTGGGTGCCGGACGCCTGCCCGGACTGCTCCGGCGGGACGTCCGCGAGGGACACGTTCGTCAGCTGCGCCGACGTGAGGCCGAGGCCGATCCCGTACAGCAGCATCCAGGGCGCGAGCCCGAGCCCGCCGGTCGTCGCCGACACGGTGAGGGCCAGCCCGAGCACCGCGGCGACCTCCAGGACCATGCCGGCCTGGACGACCCGGTGCGCGCCCCGCCTGTTCGCGAGCCGGCCCGCGTACCCGCCGGACAGGAACGCGCCGACCGCGAGCGGCAGGATCGCGATACTGATCTGCAGCGGCCCGGTGCCGTGCACGCCCAGCAGGAACAGCGGGAGGACGAACAGCAGCCCCAGTTCGCCGACGTTGATGAGCGCGGACGCCAGGTTGCCGCGCCGGAAGTTCGGGATGCGGAACAGGGACATGTCGAGCATCACCGGCCGCCCGGCCGCCGCCCTGGACCGCTCCACGACGACCAGTGCGGCCAGGAGCACCGCGCCGAGCGCGAGGACCACCGGGACGGGCGACAGGCCCGTCTCCGGCCAGTGGAACCCGGCCAGCGAGAACGGGCGCGTCGCGGCCCACCAGCCGTACGTCTGCCCCTCGATGATCCCGCAGACGAGGGCGCCGAGCCCGAGCGCGGACAGCAGCCCGCCCGGCCAGTCGATCTCGCGGCGGGCGCTCCCGCCGCCCGGCCGCCGGGTCTCCGGCATCAGCCGCAGCGCCGCGGCGATGAGCACGGCGCCGAGCGGCAGGTTGATGCCGAACGCCCAGCGCCAGCCGCCGCCGGCCGCGACGGCGCCGCCGAGCAGCGGGCCGAGCGCGGCCATGCCGCTGATCATCGAGCCCCAGACGCCGAACGCGACGGCCCGGTCCCGCCCGGTGAAGACCGTGTTCAGCGTGGACAGCGCGGCCGGCATGACCATCGAGGCGCCGACGCCCTGCAGCGCCCGCGCGCCGATCAGGCCGGACCCGTCCCCGGCGAGCGCGGCGGCGACGCTCGCCGCCGCGAACACCGCGGTGCCGAGCACGAACATGCGGCGCCGCCCGAACAGGTCGCCGGCCCGCCCGAACGGGATCAGCAGCGCCGCGAACACCAGCGCGTAGACGGAGGTGACCCATTCGGCGTCGGTGGTGGTGAGGCCCAGGTCCGCGACGATCCGGGGGAGCAGCACGCCGACGATCGTGGCGTCCACGATGATCAGCGAGACGCCGAGGCTGATGACGGCCATCACGAGTCGGCGGTGCCGGACGGCGGGCACGGCCGCGGCGGGGCGCGGCGGTGTCAGGGAGAGGGACTCGGGCACGACCTCAAAGATATTGCGGGGCCGCGGGTGCACCTCACCGACCCCTGGTTAGCGGGCGGGGACGGGCGCGGCGCGCGCCCGTCAGGCGCTGATGTCGGTGTGCAGCCGGATCTGCCGGACGGGCTCGCCCATGTCGAGCGTGCGGGCCGTGCCGTCGGGGCCCCAGCCGGCCGAGCCGAGGAACGTCCGGGTGACCTCGTCGTCCTCGAAGACCCAGCTGACGAGGGTGGTGAAGCCGTCCTCGCGGAGCAGGTCGGCGGTCGCGGCGAGCAGCCGGCTGCCGTGCCCGGCGCGGGCGTGCGGCGGGTCGACCAGCAGCGTGATCAGCTCCGCGGTGGCGGCGGCGTCGAGGTCGGCGTCCTCGGCGGGGCCGTGCGCGGCGAACCCCACGACCAGGTCGGACGCCACCGCGACCAGCAGCCGGTGCCGGGGGCTCGGCGGCGCGGCGGCCGCCTCCGCCCACCGGTCCCGCCACGCCTCGACGGCGTCGGGCGCGGTCACCCGGTCGAGGACGCCGGCGGGCAGCAGCTCGCGGTACCCGTGCCGCCACGCCCGCACCTGGATGGCGGCGACGGCGGCCGCGTCCGCCCGGCGCGCGGGCCGCACCCCCACATCGGCCATGCCGTCCCCCCGTCCTCGCTCGGAAATCCGCCGCCCACCCTAGCGAGCCGCGGGGCGGCGGCGAGCCCGGTAGGCGCGGGTCTTGGTGCGGTTGCCGCAGACGCGCATCGAGCACCAGGCGCGGGAGCGGTTCTTGGACGTGTCGAGGAACGCCCAGCGGCAGGTGTCCTCCTGGCAGACCTTCAGCCGCGGCCACGTCCCGGCGGCGACCGCGTCCATGATCGCGGCGGCGACGCGGGCGAGGCCGGCGGCGGCCGTGCCGGGCGGGTCGAGCGGGACGAGCGCGGGGCGCGGCCCGGCGAGCGAGATCCGCAGCGGGAGGGCGGCGAGGGCGCCGTCCAGGCCGGCGGGGAAGTCGGCCTGCAGCGGCCCGTGGTGCGCGGCCATGGCCTCGCGGAGCCCCTCGCGGAGCACGGTCGCGGCGTGCACGTCGGCGTCGCCGGTCGCCGTGCCCGCGGGCACGAGGTCCCGTTCGGCCAGCCACGCGGCGAGGCCGGCGGGCGTGGCGATCCCGTCGGCCGCGGAGTCGATGTCGAGCGTGTTGACGAAGTCCGCCAGCAGCAGCGCGGGGTCTGGTGCGGGGTGCGCGTCGGTCATGACTTCTCCTGCTCGTCCAAGGAGAACTCTATCCGAGTTTCGACACCGTCATTCCTGTTTGACCGGTTGCATGGTGGCGACACCGGCGTTACGGTTTAGATGGTGTCAACGTCAGGAGGACGAGATGAACCAGCTGCCGTACCTGGCCGGCCTCGCCATGCGGCACGCCTGGGCGGAGCGCGAGTTCGCACGGCTGCACGCCGACCTCGTGGAGGCGCGGCTGAAGGCCCGCGCCCGCGACGCCGAGCGCGCCGCCCGGATCCGCCGCTGGCTGCTCGGCGGCGTGCCGGAGCGGTTCACCGCCCGGCGCCGCCCCGTCCCGCCGTCCCGGCCGGCGCCCGGCTGCCGCCGCGCGGCCGCCCGCTCAGCCCACGTCCCGCGAACCGCCGGAGGATTCCGATGACCGATGTGACCCCGAAGGTGACCACGCTCGTCTTCGACTGCGCCGACCTCGACGCCATGGCCGCCTTCTGGGGCGGGCTGCTCGGCATGAAGACGACCTCGCGCGAGGACGACTGGCTCGACCTGGAGCCGCTCGCCGGGGAGGGGCCGGTGCTGGCGTTCCAGCTCGTCCCCGAGGGCAAGGCGGTCAAGAACCGGCTGCACCTCGACCTGGACGTGCCCGACATCCGCGCGGCGGGGGAGCGGGCGCGGCGGCTCGGCGCCGTCCCGGACGGGGAGCCGATGGGCAACCCGGAGCGGCCCTTCCAGGTCTGGCACGACCCCGAGGGCAACGAGTTCTGCCTCTGCACGGCCTGACCGCGCGCCGCCGGCCGGGCCGCCCGCGCCCGGCCGGCCGGCGCCGGCTCACGACCCGAGGACGGTCGCGAGG
>NZ_JBFARO010000129.1:0-22650 GCF_040677125.1 Actinomadura sp. NPDC049382 | reverse complement strand
CCCGCTCGGGCTCGAACCCGTGCCGCTCCAGGACCTCCTGCGCGCGCGCGAGACCGGCGCCGCCGACGGCGACCACGCCGGCCGCGCTCAGCGCGATGGTGCGCGTCCTGGCCACTACTCGCCGCCCGACGTGCCGCCGGACACGCGCCGCTCGGGCTGGTACTTGGCGCACGCCTTCTGCGCAGCCTGGAACGTCGCGCCCTCCGGGTCCATCTCGGTGCCCTCCTTGCCCTCGACCAGCATCCGGCCGTCGGGTTCGGGATCGGGGAACCCGGTGACGCCGTGGTCGCGCATGCACTTGGAGAAGGCCCGCATCTTGGCGAGTTGCTCCGGATCGGGCTTCTTCGGCTTCCCGCCGTTGGGCATGAGGTGCGCGCACTTCTTCTGCGCGGCCTCGACCTTCCCGTTGGTGTCCGGACCGCCCCCGCCCGGCTTCGCGGACGAGCGGATCTCGACCCTGCCGTTCTTCGGGTCGGGCATGTCCACGCCGTTCTCGCGCATGCACTGGGCGAACTCGCGCATCTTCTGGTCGTCACCGGCCGCCTTGCCGGTGCCGCTCGCCGCGGCGTTCTGCTTCCCGCCCCCGCAGCCCTGCACCCCGAGGGCGAGGACCGGGACGAGCGCCAGCGCCGCGAGCGTCTCTCGTCGCATCGATCGGGCTCCTTGTCGTCTCCGCCGGACGGACCGCCGGCGGCGCACGCAAGTCCAGCCCGGAGCGGGTAACCCGGGCGTAACCGGATCGCGTTATGCCCGCGTTACGCCCGCTCCCCCAAGCTGGTCCCGGCGGAAGCGGGCGGGGACGGCGGGGCGGACAGGAGGACGGCGGACGTGCGGGTACTGATCGCCGAGGACGAGCGGATGCTCGCCGATTCGATCGCCGAGGGGCTGCGGGCCGAGGCGCTCGCCGTGGACGTGGTCTACGACGGGGACGCCGCGCTCGAGCGCCTCGGCGTGCACGACTACGACGTGCTCGTCCTGGACCGGGACCTGCCGGTCGTGCACGGCGACGACGTGTGCCGGGCGGTGGTGGAGTCGGGCGCGCTCGTGCGGGTGCTGATGCTGACCGCCGCCGTGGCCGTCCCGGCGCGGGTCGCCGGGCTGCGGCTCGGCGCGGACGACTACCTGACCAAGCCGTTCGCGTTCGAGGAGCTGGTGGCGCGGATCCAGGCGCTCGGCCGGCGGGCCCGCCCGGCCGCGCCGCCGGCGCTGGAGCGCGCCGGGATCCGGCTCGACCCGGCCCGCCGGGAGGTGTACCGCGACGGCCGGTACGTGCACCTGGCGCGCAAGGAGTTCGGGGTGCTCGCCGAACTGCTGCGCGCGCAGGGCGCGGTCGTGTCCGCCGAGCGGCTGCTGGAGAAGGTGTGGGACGAGCACACCGACCCGTTCACCAACACCGTCCGGGTGACGCTGATGAAGCTCCGCCGCAGGCTCGGCGATCCTCCGGTCATCGAGACCGTCCCGGGAGTGGGGTACCGGATTCCATGACGCACGTCACCGACCGGCTGCGGCCGACGATCCGGATGCGGCTCACCCTGCTCTACACCGGCCTGTTCCTGTGCGCCGGGATCGTCCTGCTGGGGCTGACCTACCTGCTGCTGAAGAGCAGCCTGCCGAGGCAGGCCGACCCGGTGGACGTGAACCGGGTCTTCGCGAGCGCCCCCTCGGAGTGGTCGCTCACGCCGCCGCCGGATGGGAGGCCCCCGGAGGCCACTGTCCAGAGGTTCGAGGGGGTGCTGACCCAGGAGCGGGAGAACTACCAGCGGGAGACGCTGAACGCGCTGCTCACCCAGGGCGGCGTCGCGCTCGGACTGGTGGCCGCGGCCGGCCTCGGGTTCGGCTGGCTGCTCGCCGACCGGGCATTGCGCCCCGTCCACACGATCACCGAGACGGCGCGGCGGGTGGCGCGCAGCCACGACCTCACCGAGCGGATCTCCTACGAGGGGCCGCGCGACGACGTCAAGGAGCTGGCCGACACCTTCGACACCATGCTCGGCCGGCTGGCGCGCGCGTTCGACGGCCAGCGGCGCTTCGTCGCGAACGCCTCCCACGAGCTGCGCACCCCGCTCGCCATCAACCGGACCCTCGTCGACGTCGCGGTGCGCCGCCCGGACGCCACCGACGACGTCAAACGGCTCGGCGAGTCGCTGCTGGTGGTGAACGGCCGGCACGAGCGCCTCATCGACGGGCTGCTCACGCTCGCCGGCTCGGAGAACGCCGTGGCGGACGCCGCGCCGCTCGACCTCGCGGACGTCGCCGGGCACGTCCTGGAGCAGGCCGGGCCCGAGGCCCGCGCCCGCGGCGTCACCACCGACCGCAGGCTCGGCCCGGCGCCCACGTCCGGCGATCCCGTGCTCGTCGAGCGGCTGGTGCAGAACCTGGTCGAGAACGCGGTCCGGCACAACCGCGACGGCGGCGAGCTGTCGGTCGCCACCCGCGGCCGGGACGGCTGGGCGGAGCTCACCGTCGCCAACACCGGGCCGGTGGTGCCCGGCTACGAGATCGAGACGATCTTCGAGCCGTTCCGGCGGCTCGGCAACGACCGGGTGCGGTCCGACCGCGGCGCCGGGCTGGGCCTGTCGATCGTCCGGGCGACCGCCACCGCGCACGGCGGCACGGTCACCGCCGTGCCGCGCCCCGGCGGCGGCCTCACCGTCACCGTCCGGCTGCCGTCCCGCGCGCCCGCCGGGGAACTCGCGGCGCCCGGGACGGGAGATCCGGCGCGATCGGGGTAGCGTCAGCGCAATGACCAGTGCGCAACTGCTCACCGACGGGTTCGGCAGGATCAGGGAGGTCGTCCACGGCGCGGTCGGCGGGCTCACCGCCGAGGAACTCGCGTACCGGCCCGCCGAGGGCGCCAACTCGATCGCGTGGCTCGGCTGGCATCTGACCCGCATCCAGGACGACCACGTCGCCGGCGCCGCCGGCACCGGCCAGGTGTGGACGGACGAGGGCTGGGCCGACCGGTTCGGCCTGCCGCTGGACGTCCTCGACACCGGGTACGGGCACGGCCCGGGCGAGGTCGCGGCGGTCGAGGTCGGGTCGGCGGACCTGCTGACCGGCTACCACGACGCCGTCCACGACCGGACGATCGAGTACGTGTCCGGGCTGACCGACGCCGACCTGGAGCGCGTCGTCGACCGCTCCTGGGACCCGCCCGTCACGCTCGCCGTGCGGCTCATCAGCGTGATCTCCGACGACCTGCAGCACGCCGGCCAGGCCGCCTACGTCCGCGGCCTGCTGGACGAGGGCTGAACGACGAGGGCTGAACGCGGCGCCGGCTAGGCGTCCCCGAGCGGGACGCGCCAGACGAGGACGGTGCCGCCGCCCGGCCGGTCCCGGGTGGTGAAGGACCCGCCGTGGCCCTCGGCGCGCTCGCGCATGTTGCGCAGGCCGCTGCGGCGGCCGCCCTCGGGGATGCCGGCGCCGTCGTCCTCGACCCGCAGGGTGAGGTCGTCGCCGACGTCGACGACCACGGCGGCCTCGGTGGCGCGTGCGTGCCGGGCCACGTTCGACAGCGCCTCCCGGACGACGGCGAGGAGGTCCTCGCCGACCGCGTCGCCGACGGCGGTGTCCAGCAGCCCGGCGAGCCGCACCGACGGGGCGAACCCCAGCCGCTCGGCGGCTTCGTCGACCACCCGGTGCGTCCGGCTGCGCAGCGACGCCTCGTCGGGCGGCGCCTGCAACGCGAAGATGGTGGAGCGGATCTGCCGGATGGTGTCGTCCAGGTCGTCCACCGCCCGCCGCACCCGCGTCGCCACCTCCGGCCGCTCGGAGATCTTGACGGCGGACATCAGCGTCATCGCGGTGGCGAACAGCCGCTGGATGACGGTGTCGTGCAGGTCCTTGGCGATCCGGTCGCGGTCCTCCAGCAGCGTCAGCCGCTCGGTGTCGCGGCGCCGGTCGGCCAGCTCCAGCGCGACCGCGGCCTGCCCGGCGAACGCCTCCAGCAGCCGCCGGGTCGCGTCGGTGAACGGCGCGCCGCCCGGCGGGTCGATCACCATGATCGTCCCGCGCGCGGCGGCGCCGGTGCCGAGCGGCACCACCAGCAGCGGCCCGACCGGCGCCTCCGCCGGCGCGCCCGCCTCCCGGACCGCCGCCGAGCCGTCGGGCAGCCGCAGCGCCGCCCCCTCGGCGAACACCTTCCCCGACACCGAGCTCTCCAGCGGCAGCCGCTTCCCCAGCAGGTGCCGGGCGCCGTCGCCGTCGACCGCCTCCACCACGGCCTCCCCGCGCGCCTCGTCCACCAGGGCCACGCCGCTCAGCCGCGCCCCGGCGATCTCCCGGGCGCGCCGGGCGACGAGGTCGATGACCTCGCCGGTGCCGGTGCCCGACAGCAGCGCCGTGGAGATCTCGGCGGACGCCTCCAGCCACCGCTCGCGGCGCCGCGTCTCCTCGTACAGCCGCGCGTTCTCGATGGCCACGCCCGCGGCCGTGGCCAGCGCGGTCACCACGACCTCGTCCTCGGCGTCGAACTCGCCGCCGCCGGCCTTCTCGGTCAGGTACAGGTTGCCGAACACCTCGTCCCGGACGCGGATCGGCACCCCGAGGAACGTCCGCATCGGCGGATGGTTCGGCGGGAACCCGTAGGAGTCCGGATGCTCGCCGAGGTCGGGCAGCCGGATCGGGTGCGGCTCGCGGATCAGCAGCCCGAGGATGCCGCGGCCGTGCGGCCAGTGCCCGATCGCCTCGGTCTCCGCCTCGCTCACCCCGGCCGTGACGAACCGGGCGAGCCGCTCGCCGTCGTCGCCGATGACGCCGAGGGCGCCGTAGCGGGCGTCGACCAGGGCGGTGGCGGCCTCGGTGATCCGCCGCAGCACGGTCTCCAGGTCGAGCTCGCCGCCGATCGAGACGACCGCCTCCAGCAGCGCGTGCACCCGGTCGCGGGTGGCGCGGGCGGTGTCCAGCCGCGCCTGCAGCTCGGCCAGCAGATCGTCCAGCTTCAGCTCCGGCAGGACGAGCCGTGCGCGTTCCTCCCCGGAGCGGGACTCCTCACTCACACCGCCAAGTATTCCGGCCGGGTCCGGGATGCCGGATTCAGGGCCGCGGTAACGGCCGGGGGCGCCCGGCCGCGGCGTCGGTGATGAGGCGGGACCAGCGGGCGCCGATGTGGTCCAGGTCATGGCGGCGCACCGACCGCAGCGCCTGCTCGCCGAGGCGGTCGCGCAGGGCCGGGTCGGTGATCAGCTTGCGCAGCGCCGCGGTGAGGGCGTCGACGTCGCCGTTCGCGACGAGCAGCCCGTCCGCTCCGTCGGTGATCAGCTCGGCGGGCCCGTGCGGGCAGTCGAACGCCACGACCGGCAGGCCCATCCCCATGGCCTCGATGACGACCATCGGCATGCCCTCGCGGCGGGAGGACAGCGCGTAGACCGACGCGCGCCGCATCTCGGCGGGCAGGTCGGGGGTGCGGGGGCGCAGCTCCACCCGGCCGGTCAGGCCGAGCTCGCCGATCATCGCGTGCAGCCGGTCCCGGCGGGCGCCCGACCCGAAGATGCGCAGCGTCCAGTCGGGATGCTCGGCGGCGATCGGCGCGAAGGCGCGCATCAGCAGGTCGAAGCCCTTGGTCCGGACGAGCCGCCCGGCGGCGAGCACGACCTCGTCCTCGCGCCGGGAGGGCGGGTCCGGCAGCGCCGGCGCGGCGTTCGGGATCCGCACGATGCGGACGCCGGCCCCGGCGAGCGCCCGCGCGTAGTCGGCGCGGGCGGCCTCGGTGAGCGTGGCGAGGACGGTCAGCCGCCGGTACCCGCGCACGACCTGCCGGTGGAGCGCGGGCTGGTAGGAGCCGAGGTTCATGTGGTCCTGCCCGATCACGGCGACGCCGCGCGGGGCGAGTTCGGCCGCCAGCAGGACGAGGGAGGGCCGGGTCCCGATGAGGACGTCGGCCGGCGTGCCGTACAGGATGCGGAGGAGCCGGACGTCCGTCCACAGGGTCATGTGGCGGAAGGACGCCTCGTCGGCCGGCACGAGGAGGCTCGGCAGCCGGCCCAGGAGCCGGGCGGGCCGGCTCCGCCGGGCGAACCGGTCGTCCGCGTAGGTGACCGCGACGCCCTCGGGCAGCGGGAAGAACGGCTTCTCATTGCCCTTCAGCACGCTGACGATCTCGACGTCGTGGTCGCGGGCCAGGTGGCCGCACAGGTTGAGCACGGTGCGGATCGTGCCGCCGGTGCCGTGCGCGTTCTGCAGGAGGACCCGCACGCGGAGCCGGTCGCCGCGGCGCGGCGGCCGCCGCCACCGCAGCGGGCGCAGTGTGAGGAGCGCCGCGCGGCGCAGGAATCGATGCGTCCTGCGCCGGACGCGGCGGCGAAATCGCAGCGGGCGTACCGGTTCGTTCACCTCGTCCCCGTTCGCAGACGGCCTTTTCCGGCCCTCTGCCCGTTCCAGGACGGGTCAACGCCAACCGGTGGTCAACGCCCTTCCCGGGCTTCCCCGGCGGCGGTCGGCCGCCGGGGACCGGGGACGGTCAGCCGGTGGTGACGCTGCGGTCGAGGGCGCTGCCCTTGACCCAGCGGCTCCACGACATCTCGTAGTAGCTCCAGCCGTTGTTCCAGTCCAGGCCCCGCTTGCTGCCGGTGATGATCACCGGGTCGCCGCGGTAGGAGAAGTTGTAGAACCAGCGGGCGTCGGCGGGCGGGGAGTTGACGCAGCCGTGGCTGACGTTCTGCCGGCCCTGCGCCCACACCGTGGAGGCCATCGAGTGGACGTACTCGCCGCTGTTGGAGATCCGCACCGCGAACGGGATGACCTCCTTGTAGCCGCCGTTCTTCTTGTCCTTGGGGTCGACGCCCATCCACTCCGACGTCATGATCGCCGGATTCTCCTTGCCCATCGTCAGGTGGATGCCGCTGGTGGTGAGGAAGGTGTCGACGCCGTTGACCACGCGGCCGCCGCGCCCGGCGCTGATCGGCCAGGAGCGGACCGTCTTCCCGTTCTCCTTGACGATGGCCTTCTTCTTCTTGGTGCTGATGTGCGTGATGTGCGAGTCGCCGATGCGGAAGGTGCGCGTGAAGTCGGTCATGCCGTAGGTCCGCTTGCCGGACCTGACGCCGGCCAGCCGGGCCTTGAGGGCGACCTTCTGGTTCGGCTGCCAGTACGTGCCGTTCTTCGTGCGGAAGACGACGGTGGTGTCGTTCATCCAGTACCACGCGCCGGTGGCGGGCTTGGTGGACTTGACCTCCAGGGCCTTCTCCACGGCCTTCTTGTCGGCGACCGCCCGGTTGAAGACGACCTGGATCGGCATGCCGACCCCGACCTTCTCGTTCTTGCCGGGGGTGACGTCGACGATCTCCAGCTGGTTCGCGGCCTTGGCGGTGGCGAACGAGGCGTTGACCGTGGCCGACTTGCCCTGCGGGCTCTTGGCGACCGCGGTGACCTCGTACTTGGCGCCGGGGCGCAGCGTCCGCGACTTCCAGCTGGTCTTGTCGGCGGCCATCTCGCCGGTCACCGGCCTGCCCTTGAGGGTGACGGTGACCTGCTCCAGCGTCCCGCCGACCGCGGTGACGACCACGCCCGCCTCCGGCTTGGCCTTGGTGTTGCCGTTGCCGGGGTCGATCGTCACCTGCGGGACGCTCGCGTCCCCCTTCTCCCCGACCGTCACGCCGGAGTCCTTCTCACCCCCGCTGCACGCGGTCGTGAAGACCAGCACGACCCCCGCGATTCCCGCGCCCGCCCGAACACCTGCGGAAACCCTCCGCTGCACCGCGACCTCCAGTGACCCCGCCGTCTACCACCAGCGACATTAGCGACAAAAGACGAGGATCATGCCACGACTTGGGGTTTTGGCCGGTGTCCGAGATCAAAGCGTTGCACGGCGGCGGCCCCGGCACGGGGCGCGGCCCTCAGCGCAGCGCGCTGCCCTCGCGCCACTTGTCGAAGGACAGCTGCCAGAAGCTCCAGCCGTTGTCGTACTCGACCTCGCGGTCGCTGCCCGTCAGCTTGATGATGTCGCCGCGCTGCATGATGTCGTAGTACCACTTGGCGTTGGCGGGGCTGATGTTCAGGCAGCCGTGGCTGACGTTCGCCGACCCCTGCGACCCGACCGACCAGGGCGCCGAGTGGACGTACTCGCCGCTGTTGGAGAAGCGGACCGCGTAGTTGACGACCGTCTTGTAGTAGCCGGGGTCGCCCTCCTTCCGGCCGGGCGAGATCATCGTGACGGGGTTGCCCTTCTCCATCAGGAGGTGGACGCCGCTGGTGGTGGTGTACTCCCGGGTCTGCCCGTTGCCGGCGCTGAACGGGATCGTGCGCAGCTTCTCGCCGTCCCGCGTCACGGTCATGCTGTGCTCGCCGATGTCGCCGGTCGTGACCTGCTTGGCGCCGATCGTGATCGCGGCCTGGGAGTCCTTGGCCCCGTACACGCCGCCGCCCGCGTTCACCCCGGCCAGGGCGGCGTTGAAGCGGACCGTCTGGTGCGGCTGCCAGTAGGTCTTCGTGCGGTAGACGACCTGGTCGGGCGCCAGCCAGCGCCAGGCGCCCTCGACGGGCTTCTCGGGGGTCACCCGCAGCGTCCGCTCGACGGCGGCCTTGTCGGTGACCGCGCGGTCGAACCGGACGAAGATCGGCATGCCGACGCCGACCTTCTCCCCCTTGAGGTTCGGGGTGACGTCCACGATCGACAGCGTCTTGGCGGGCTTCAGCGTGGTGAACGAGCTGGTCACCGTGCGGGCCTTGCCGCCGTCGCCCGCCTGCGCGGTGACGGTGTAGGACGTGCCGGGCGTCAGGGTCCGGGTGGAGCGCCAGGTCTTGCGGCCCTCGCCGTACGACCCGGTGATCGCGGCGCCCTCGCCCTGGACGGTGACGTCGCGCAGCTCGGCGCCGGAGGCCTTCACCTCGATGGTGCCGTCCGGCTTGACCTCGGCGGTCCCGTTGGCGGGGGTGATCGTCACGGCGGTGTCGGATCCGCCCGCGGCGAGCGCGCCCTCGCCGCCGATCGCGCAGCCGCTCACGAGCATCGCCACCGCGCCCGTGCCCCCGGCCAGCCCGAGGCCCACCCGACCCTTGATCGCCACAAATCCCCCAAATGCTCTTGATTCACCCCGTGCCCGGTGAATCTACCTGCATATGGAGACGCCCCGAACCCGGCGAAGGTTCGGGGCGCGCGGCGGGAGAACGCCGTTCAGGCGGCCGTCGTGGACGGGGCCGGCTCGCGGTTGATGCGCCGGACGAGGCGCTTGAAGCCCCACACCGACACGGCGATGCCGATCGCTCCCAGCCCGGCGACGATGCCGGTGCGGATCCACAGGTACATGCTGATCGACTGGTTGAACAGCATCCACAGGCTGACGCCGACGTTCGCCAGCAGCACCGCCGACCACAGCAGCGAGATCCGCAGGAAGAACCGGTGGACCCTGTCGTGCTTGTAGAAGGCGTCCGGGATCGGCGCCATGTCCTTGGCGAGCTTCATGGCGAGCGGCTTGCCGAGCGGCACCGAGGCCAGGAACGCCATGCTCACGCAGAGCGTGCCCAGGGTCGGCTGCAGGAAGTAGATGACCGCGCTGTGCGTGGCGGCCGCCAGGCCCGCGCGGACGGTCACGCCGACCGCGGCCAGCATCAGCATCCCCGACACCGGGTGGCCGCGCACGTAGCGGTAGATGATCCCGCCGTAGACCCAGGCCACGGCGGCGACCAGGGCGCCGTTCAGCCCCAGCAGCATGAGCGCGGCGTAGAACACCGCCACCGGGGCGATGACGCCCTCCACGAAGCGCGGGAGCGCGTGCATGAGCAGCGCGGTCACCCGCGGCAGCTCGAACACGTGCTGGCCGGGCTCCGCCGGCGTGGTCGCCGTTCGTTCCATCGAGTACTGTGCTCCCCGGTCGGCGTGCATGGACTCGGATGTGGTCACGATTCGCCCCACCGTACGTGATGATCCGCGCGAGTCCGTCCGTTTTCAAACGAACCGGCACGCGCGGCCTGTTCCCTCCTTAGTTCGGCCCCCGGCGCCGCGGGGTGCGGGCCGCGGCCGCATGCGGCCGGAATCGAACCGCCGCCCCGGCTTTGTTTCCGACTTTCGGCGTCCCTCACCTCGCTAATCGGGCGGAGACGGCTGGACGTCCCTGGCGGCGGCGTAAATCGCGCGCAGGGTCACCGCCACCGACGGCCTGCGCACGCTCGCGGTGCGGGTGACGGCGTAGACCTCGCGGGCGAGCGTGCACTCGGGGATGCGCCGGACCGCCACGCCCCGGTCCCCGGCGGCGAGGGCCAGCGCGGGCACCGCGGTGATGCCGATGCCCCGCGCCACCAGGCTGAGGATCGTGTGCAGCCCCTCGAACTCCCACGGCACCGGGCGGGCGCCGCCGACGGTGTCCAGCAGCCGCTCGACGGCCTGCCGGGACGGCTCGCCGGGCGGCGCGGCCATCCAGGGCTCCTCGCGGAGCCGCTCCAGGTCGACCGGGCGGGACGGGTCCGACATCGGGTGCGCCTCCGGCACGACCAGGACCAGCGGGTCGCGGCGCAGGTGGAAGAACTCCAGCGCGGCGGGCGCCTGGTCGGGGACCTTGCCCGTCCAGTCGTCGATGAGCGCGATGTCGACCTCGCCGCTCTGCACCTGGCGGATGCCCGCGCCGGGCACGGTCTGCCGCAGCACGAACGTCAGCCCGGGGTGCTCGCCCAGGCTGCGCGCCAGCGCGGGGGCGAAGGCGACGGCGGCGGTCGGGAACGCCGTGACCACGATCCGCCCGGAGGGGGCGTCGGCCTGCGCCGACAGCTCCGCCTCGGCCGCCTCGACCATGCCGAGGATCTCCTCGGCGCGCTCGGCCAGCCGGCGCCCGGCGTCGGTCAGCTCGGCGCTGCGGGCCGTCCGGTCCAGCAGCGGGACGCGGGCCTCCCGCTCCAGCACGGCCAGCTGCTGGGAGACCGCGGACGGGGTGTAGCCGAGGGCGGCCGCGGTCGCGGCGATGCTGCCGCGGCGGGCGAATTCGGCGAGCAGCCGCAGGCGGCGCAGTTCGAGCATCAGCTGAGCTTACGGTAACCATCGGTGAGACTCGCTTGTAATGATGCTTGCAGCGGGCAAGAGTTAGTCGAGCCCGGCCGGGCCGTACACACGGGGGTTCCACGGTTGCCCACCGTCACTTACGCATGCCCTTTGGAGCATTGATGCCTGCCCAGAACCAGTCAGCACCCGTCCGGCCGCTGTCGTTCGCGCCCCGCCCGGTCCCGCTCTCGGCGACGCTCGCGGTGAACGAGGCGATCGCCCGCAAGCGCAGGAAGGGCGAGCGCGTGCTCCCCCTCGGCTTCGGGGAGGCCGGGATCCCGATACATCCCGCCCTGGTCCGCGAGCTGGAGTCGGCCGCGGACCGGGGTGCCTACGGCCCGGTCGCCGGGTCGGCGGCGCTGCGCGCCGCCGCGGCCGGCTACTGGAGCCGGCGGGGGCTGCCCACCGACCCGGCCGCGGTCGTCGCCGGGCCCGGCAGCAAGCCGCTGCTGTTCGCCCTGCTGACCTCGCTGGGCGGCGACGTCGTGGTGGCGGCGCCGAGCTGGGTGAGCTACGCCGCGCAGGCGTCGCTGGCGGGCGCCGAGCCGATCCGCGTCGCGACCCCGCCGGGCGAGGGCGGCGTGCCGAGCCCGGCGCTGCTCGCCGACGCCGTGGTGCGGGCCCGCGCCCGGGGCCGCGAGGTCCGGGCCGTCGTGGTGACGCTGCCCGACAACCCGACCGGGACGCTGGCGTCCGAGGAGACCGTCCGGCGGCTGTGCGCGGTGGCGCGCGAGCACGACCTGGTCGTCGTCTCCGACGAGATCTACCGCGACCTGGTGCACGACCCGGCGCGGCGGGTGCCGAGCCCCGCGCTGTACGCGCCCGAGCGGACCGTGGTGACGACCGCGCTCAGCAAGAGCCTCGCGGCGGGCGGCTGGCGGCTCGGCGTCGCGCGGCTGCCGGACGGGCCGTTCGGCGGCGCGCTGCGCGACAGCCTGCTCGGGGTGGCGAGCGAGCTCTGGTCGAGCGCGCCGGCCCCCATGCAGCACGCCGCCGCCTACGCCTTCGCCGAGCCGCCCGAACTGGTGGAGCACGTCGACCGCAGCCGGCGGCTGCACGCCGCGGTCGCGGGCGCGGTCGCCGACCGGTTCGCCGCCGCCGGGGCGCTCGTCAAGCGCCCGGAGGCCGCCTTCTACGTCTACCCCGACTTCGGGCCGCTCCGGGACGTCCTGCACGAGAACCACGGCGTCCGCACGGCCGGCGACCTCACGCACCTGCTGCTGGACCGGTACGGGGTCGGCGTCCTGCCCGGCAGCTCCTTCGGCGACGCGCCCGCGGCGCTGCGGATGCGGGTGGCGCCGAGCCTGCTCTACGGGGAGGACGACGAGCAGCGCCGCGCGGCGCTCGCGTCCCCGGCGCCGACATCCCTGCCGTGGATCGCGAGCGCACTGGACCGCCTCGGCGAGGTGCTCGCCGATCTTTCGGTGAGCGTGACGGTCGGTGAGCCGGCGCTCACCTGACGCGAGAGAAAAGGAGGGCCGCGGGCCGCCGTAAAGGCGGTCCGCGGTCCGCCGTGTGAGGGGCCGGAAACGGACCGTCACCGCACGGAAACGGCGGCCGGGAACGGCCGTGTAAAGCTTCCCCGCCCGGTCCGACCGGCACGGATAAGCGTGGTGTAAGGTCCAACGACGCACGGGGCGAACGTCACTAATCGACCAGCGGCAGGGCATGGAGACGCCCGGCCGGCCTCGCCCGTGGTAAACCCAGGACGAGCGCGAAGTCACGTGAGTGATGAAAGAAGGCGAGGGGGCCCGTCATGAGGCATGCACGGGACGGGGCTGCCGCGGCGATGAGCGCCGCCTCCAGGATTCTGGTCGCGCGGGGCAAGAACGAGCCGCAGGAGATGGAGAACCCCGACGTCGCGTGGGGCCAGCGGGCCCGTGACGGTGTCTGGGTGCCGACCAGGGACGGCCAGCGCATCCACCTCGGCATCGACGCGACGGCCGCCGACACGGTCGCGCAGGTGCTGCGCCCCAGCCTGCGGGTCTTCGTCGGCGTGGACGTCGACACCGACATCGTCGCGCAGACCACCGCCGGCGGGGTGCGGCTGCTCACCGTGATCCACGGCCCCGACGCCCCCTCGGAGTTCCGATTCGCGGTCTCCCTGGCCGACGGGCTGGCCCTGGAGTCGATGCCGTCCGGCGGCTACGACGTCGTCCACCTGCGCTACGGCGCCACCGTGGGCCGCCTCTACAACCCGTGGGCCAGCGACTCGATGTTCCGCCAGGTGAAGGCCGACTACACGCTCGAGGGCACGGCCGTCACGATGCGCATCCAGCACACCGACGCCTATTACCCCGTCGTCGCCGACCCCCACTACGAGCGCTGACCGGCCGCCCCCGGCGCGGCCGCCGGTCAGGGGCGTGACCCCTGGGTCGTCGGGTCCTCGAAGTCGAGTTCCCGGCCGATCTCGCGGAGCGTCCCGGCGCCGATCCGGCCGTCGCGGTACAGGGACGAACAGCGCCGACTCCAGCAGGAACGTCAGGATCCGCCAGAACGTCGTGCCGGCCAGCCGCGACGCCGGCTGCAGCACGCCCTCCCCGCGCGTGCCGATGTAGAACCCGGCGGTGACGGTGGCGAGCACCCCGGAGACGCCGACGTGGTCGGCCGTGAAGCCACCGCCCAGCGCCTCCACCGCCAGCATGAAGATGGTGAGCGCGGCGCCGTCGTTGATCAGGCTCTCGCCCTCCAGGATCGTGACCATCCGGGGCGGGGCGCCGAGCCGCTGCATCACCGCGGTCGCGGCCACCGGGTCGGTCGGCGACACCGCCGCGCCGAACGCCAGCGCGGCGGCCCAGCCGACGTCCGGCACGAGCGCGTGGACGGTCGCCGCCACCGCGACCGTCGTGACGGTGGTGAGCCCGAACGCCAGCGTGAAGATCGGCACGGCGTCGGCGCGGGCCTCGCGCGGCGCGGTGAAGAAGGCCGCGTGGTAGAGCAGCGGCGGCAGGAAGCCGAGCAGGACCAGCTCGGGCGGGACGACCACGCCGGGCAGCGCGGGCACGAACCCGGCGGCCATGCCGAGCAGGACCAGCAGGATCGCGCGGGTGGAACGTTCCGGCCGGATCGGGCCACCGGGCGCGCCCGCGCGGTGCGCCGGGGCGGACCCCTGCGGGCGCGGCCGGCGTCATAGGGTGGGGGCCACGGGCCGCGTTCCGGCCCCGGCGAGGGCGCCGGGAGCACGACCGCCCCGGTCCCCCGAGACTGGAGTCATCGTGATCTTCACTCATGACACCGAGCACGCGCTCGCCGTCGTCGTCGACCTGATCAACACCGGCGCGGCGACGTCCGGCGCCGAGGAGCTCGGCGGGCTGCCCGGCCTGCGCGCGTTCGTGGACCGCAACTCCTTCAGCGACGTGGACCAGCTCACCGAGGCCGACCTCGTCCGCGTGCTGGACCTGCGCGCGCGGTTCCACGAGGTGTTCCGCGCCGGCGGCGTCCCGGCCGCCGTCCGGCTGATCAACGAGATCGTCGGCGAGGTCCGCACCACCCCGCACCTGACCGACCACGACGGCTACGACTGGCACGTGCACTTCTTCGCGCCGGGTGCCCCGCTCGGCGAGCACCTGGCCGCCGACTGCGGCATGGCGCTGGCGTACGTCGTGGCGGCGGGCGAGCTGGACCGGCTGCGCACCTGCGAGGCGCCGGACTGCTCACGCGTGCTCGTCGACCTGTCCCGCAACCGCTGCCGCCGCTACTGCGACAGCCGCACCTGCGGCAACCGCATGCACGTCGCCGCCTACCGGGCCCGCCAGCGCGAAGCCGCGCACTGACGGCGCACGGAGCGGAGCGCCGGCGAAACGGAGGGCGCTGTCAGTCCCCCGGGGGTGCGGAGGTCGTCCCGAGGTCGGCGACCGCTGCCAGGGCGCGGCGGGCGGCGGCGACGTCGTGGACGCGGAAGACGCGGGCGCCGAGCAGCGCGGACACCCCCAGCACGGCCATGGTGCCGACGCCGCGCCGGTCGACGGGGCGGCCGAGCGTCTCACCGATGAAGTCCTTGTTGGACACCGCGACCAGTACCGGCCATCCGGTGGCGGTCAGCTCGCCGAGCCGCCTCGTGATCTCCAGCGACTGGCGGGTGTTCTTGCCGAAGTCGTGGGCGGGGTCGATGAGGATCGCGTCGCGCGGCACCCCGAGCGCGGCGGCGCGCTCGGCCTCGGCGGTCACGTGCGCGACGACGTCGGCCACGACGTCGTCGTAGCCGACCCGGTGCGGGCGGGTGCGGGGCTCCAGGGCGCCGGCGTGCGCGCAGACCAGGCCGATGCCGTGCGCGGCGGCGACCTCGGCCAGCCGCGGGTCGGGCCCGCCCCAGGTGTCGTTGAGCAGGTCGGCGCCGGCGCGGGCGACCACCTCGCCGACCTCGGCGCGCCAGGTGTCGACGCTGATCACCACGCGGGGGTGCCGCTCGCGGACGGCGGCGACGAGGTCCACCACGCGGCGCAGCTCCTCGGCGACGCCGACGTCCTCGCCGGGCCCGGCCTTCACACCGCCGATGTCGACGATGTCGGCGCCCTCGGCGACGGCCCGGTCGACGGCCTCCAGCGCCGCGCCGAAGCCGTAGGTGGCGCCCCTGTCGAAGAACGAGTCGGGCGTGCGGTTCACCACCGCCATGATCGCGCGGGGTCCGACCTCGCGCCCGTTCAGCCGCAGCGGCGGCGCGTCCGGAGAGCTCATGATGGGTCTCACCGTGGCATACGGGCGGCCCGGCGGGCGAACCAGAAGTGAATTCGGTTCAAACGGTGCCCTCCCTCGTCATCGCCCCTCCGTGGTCGGTAATCTCATAAATCACGCTCGTTACGGGTTCCACCCGTGGTGGGCCCCACATCGGACCTATTTCAGCCATGGAGGATCCGCTGTCCAGGCGAGCACTCATCACCGGCATCACCGGACAGGACGGCTCGTATCTGGCCGAGCATCTGCTTGAGCTGGGATACGAGGTCTGGGGCCTGGTGCGGGGGCAGGCGAACCCCCATGTGTCGCGGCTGCGCAAGCACATCGGCGACGTGCAGATCACCACCGGCGACCTGCTGGATCAGGGCAGCCTGATCTCGGCGGTGGAGCGGGTGCAGCCCGACGAGGTCTACAACCTGGGCGCGATCTCCTACGTGCCGATGTCGTGGCAGCAGGCCGAGCTCACCGCCGAGGTCACCGGGATGGGCGTGCTGCGCATGCTGGAGGCCATCCGCGTGGTGTCGGGCATCAGCCCGTCCCGCACGCCGGGCCGCGAGCAGATCCGCTTCTACCAGGCGTCGTCCTCGGAGATGTTCGGGATGGTCCGGGAGACGCCGCAGAACGAGCGGACCCCGTTCCACCCGCGCAGCCCCTACGGGGTCGCGAAGAGCTACGGGCACTACATCACGCAGAACTACCGCGAGTCCTACGGGATGTTCGCGGTCAGCGGCATCCTGTTCAACCACGAGTCGCCGCGCCGCGGCGCCGAGTTCGTGACGCGGAAGGTGTCGCTGGGCGCGGCCCGCATCAAGCTGGGCCTGGCCAAGGAGCTGCGCCTCGGCAACCTGGACGCGCGGCGCGACTGGGGCTACGCGGGCGACTACGCGCGCGCGATGCGGCTGATGCTCGCGCAGGACGCCCCGGAGGACTTCGTCATCGGAACGGGCCAGACCCAGTCGGTGCGGGAGCTGGTGGAGTTCGCGTTCCGCACGGCGGGCCTCAACTGGGAGGACCACGTCGTCCTGGACGCCAAGTACACCCGTCCCGCCGAGGTCGACCTGCTGTGCGCGGACCCGAAGAAGGCCCGCGAGCAGCTCGGCTGGGAGCCGGAGGTCACGTTCGAGGGCCTGGTGACCATGATGGTCGAGTCGGACCTGCGGCTGCTGTCGCAGTCCGCGCGGCCGGAGGACGAGCCGTTCAGCCCGGACCACTGGTAAGCATCTGATGCACGCGTGGCACGATGCATATATGGCCACTTGTGAGCATGTGCAGTCCCTTCCGGCGGTGGATCCGTCCCCGAACACCCCGCAGGGGTGCCAGGAGTGCCTGGCGGAGGGCACTCGGTGGGTGCACCTGCGGCTGTGCCTCGCCTGCGGTCACGTGGGCTGCTGCGACTCCTCCCCGATGCGGCACGCGACCGCGCACTTCCACAAGGAGGGGCACCCGATCGTCCGGTCGTTCGAGCCGGGCGAGGACTGGCGCTGGTGCTTCGCCGATGAACTGATCGTCTGATGCCGGACGTCCCCCTGCGCAGCGGGCCGGGACGGTGGATCCTGCTCGCGACCGTGCTGGGGTCGGGCATCGCGCTGCTGGACTCCACGGTCGTGAACGTCGCGCTGCCCGCGCTGGCGCGCGACCTGCACGCCGACATCGCCGGGCTGCAGTGGACGGTGAACGCCTACACGCTGACCCTCGCCGGCTTCATCCTGCTCGGCGGGTCGCTGGGCGACCGGTTCGGGCGGCGCCGGGTCTTCCTCATCGGCGTGGTGTGGTTCGCGATCGCCTCCGTGCTGTGCGGGCTGGCGCCGAACATCGAGACGCTGATCCTCTCGCGGGCGCTGCAGGGCGTCGGCGGGGCGCTGCTCACCCCGGGCTCGCTGGCGATCATCCAGGCGTCGTTCGCCGCCGACGACCGGCCCCGCGCGGTCGGCGCCTGGTCCGGGCTCGGCGGCGTCGCGAGCGCGATCGGGCCGTTCGCGGGCGGCTGGCTGGTCGAGGCCGCCGGCTGGCGGTGGGTGTTCCTGCTGAACGTGCCGCTGTCCGCCGTGGTGGTGCTGGTGGCGGTGCGCCACGTCCCGGAGAGCGTCGACCCGGACGCGCACGGCCGCTTCGACGTGCTCGGCGCCGTGCTGGCGGCGCTCGCGCTGGCCGGGACGACGTACGCGCTCACCGAGGCGCCCGGCGGGAACGCCGCGCCGCCGGTGATCGGCACCGCCGCCGTCCTCGGCATCGCGGCCGCCGCCGCTTTCGTGCTGGTCGAGCGGATGCGCGGCAAGGGGCGGCACCTGCCCGGCGCGCGGCGGCGGGCGGCGCCGCAGCCGATGCTGCCGCTCGGCGTGTTCTCCTCCCGGCAGTTCTCCGCCGTCAACGTCGTCACGTTCCTCATGTACGGCGGGATGGGCGTGATGTTCTTCCTCGTCGTCGTGAACCTCCAGGTGGTGTCCGGGTTCTCGCCGATCGCGGCGGGCACGGCGCTGCTGCCGGTGACCCTGCTGATGCTGCTGCTGTCGGCGCGGGCGGGCGCGGTCGCCCAGAAGATCGGCCCGCGGCTGCCGATGACCGCGGGGCTGGTGGTCGCCGCGGTCGGGATGCTGCTCGTCGGGCGGCTCGGCGAGGGCACCTCCTACGTCCGGGACGTGCTGCCCGCCGTGGTGGTGTTCGGGCTGGGGCTGTCGGCGGTGGTCGCGCCGCTCACCGCCACCGTCCTCGCCACCGCCGACGTCCGGCACGCGGGGGTGGCCAGCGGCGTCAACAACGCGGTGGCGCGGGCCGCCGGGCTGCTGACGGTCGCGGCGATCCCGCCGCTGGCGGGGCTGACCGGCGACGCCTACAACAACCCGGCGGACTTCTCCCACGGGTTCCAGATCGCGATGGCGGCGAGCGCCGTGCTCCTCGTCGCCGGCGCCGTGCTCAGCTTCTTCACCATCGGGAACGACGCGCTGCGCACCCCGGCCGGGGCGGCGGTGGAACCGGAGTGCAGGAGCCACTGCTCGGTCGCCGCCCCGCAGCTGCAGCCGGAGCCGGACACCGTCCCGGCCGCCGAGGCCGGCGGCCCGCCGGGCACGCGGAGCTGACCGGCGGGCGATTCCCCGGGCCGATTCCGGCATGTCCGGGACCGGAGCTGTTCGTTGGCATACGGTCGGCACATGAATCTGCGGCAGCTGCGCTATGTCGTGGCGACCGCCGACCACGGCACGATGACGTCGGCGGCCCAGGCTCTCTACGTGGCCCAGCCCGCGCTGTCGCGGGCGGTCCGCGAACTGGAGCGCGAACTCGGCGTGGAGCTGTTCGCCCGCTCCGGCCGCGGCGTGGTCCTCACCCCCGAGGGCGAGCAGGTCGTCCGGCAGGCCCGGATCGCGCTCGGCGCCGTCGAGGCGATCGAGGGGCTGTCGGTCGCCCGGGCCAACGGGCGCGGCACGGAGCTGCGCATCGCGGTCACCGCGTCGCTGGAGCCGGAGCTGACCGGCCGGCTCGTGCCCGGCTTCGCCCGCCGCCAGCCGGCCGTCCGGGTCCGGGTGGTGCGCTGCGCGGACCGCGACGCCGTCGCGGCGGCGCTGCGCGCGGGCCGCGCCGACCTCGGGCTCACCGACCTGCCCGTGCCCGGCGACCTGTCGGCGCACCCGTTCGAGCAGCGCGAGGTGGTGCTGGTCTCGCCGCCCGGGCTGCGGGTCCGCGAGCCGGTGCCGCCGGCCGCGCTGGACGGCATGCGGCTCGTGCTGCCCGCCGCCGGCGGCCCCCGCCGCGCCGAGATCGACGCGGTGCTGCGCCGCGCCGGCGCGACCCCGGTCGCCGCGGTCGAGTCCGACGAGCGGAGCGCGTGGCTCGGCTGGGTCCGCGCCGGGATGGGCTCCCTGCTCTGGTACCGCAACCAGCTCGACGACACCGAGGGGGTGGCGGTCCGCTCGTTCATGCCGCCGATCACCCGCATGATCGGGCTCGTCCACGCGCACCGCCGGCTGCCGCCCACGGCGCGCGACTTCCTCGCCTTCGCCAAGGAGACCGGCCGCGACGCGCACCGCTGACCGGCGGCGGCGTCCCCGGCCGAGTGCGGGACGCCGGACATGCCATGATCTGGCGGGTGGAGACGACGCACGCACTCTGGCTGCTGGCCATCCCGGTCGGGGCCCTGGCGGTGGCCGCCGGGGCGCGGCGCGCCGGGCTGCCCGCCCCGCTGATCCTGGTGATCGCGGGCCTGGGGTTCTCGTTCGTCCCCGGGGTCCCCGAGTTCGAGCTCGACCCGGAGTTCGTGCTGTACGTGTTCCTGCCGCCGCTGCTGTTCGCGGCGGCCTGGCAGAGCTCCTTCAGCAACCTGCGCGACAACGTCTGGTCGATCGGGCTGCTGTCGGTGGGCCTGGTGCTGTTCACCGTGTTCGCCGTGGGCTACGCGGCGCACCTGCTCGTCCCCGGGCTGCCGCTCCCGGCGGCGTTCGTGCTCGGCGCGATCGTGGCGCCGCCGGACGCGGTCGCGGCGGTGAGCGTCGCGCAGCGCCTCGGCCTGCCCCGCCGGACGACGACGGTGCTGGTCGGCGAGAGCCTGTTCAACGACGCGACGGCGCTGACGGCGTTCCGGGTGGCGCTGATCGCGGCGACCGGCGCCGGGTTCACGCTGATGGAGGGCGTCGGGCGGTTCCTGTTCGCCGCGGCCGTCGGCGCGGCGGTCGGGCTGCTGCTCGGCCCGCCGCTGCACTGGCTGCGGACCCGGCTGAAGGACCCGCTCGTGGAGAACGGCATCGCGCTCGTGGCGCCGTTCGCCGCCTACCTGCTCGCCGAGACCGTGCACGCCTCCGGGGTGATCGCGGTGGTCGTCAGCGGCCTGTACCTCGGCCACCGGGCCACCGAGTCGGCGGCGGTGACCCGGCTGATCGGCCGCTCGTTCTGGAAGGTCATGGTCTTCCTGCTGGAGTCGGTGGTCTTCCTGCTCATCGGGCTGCAGCTGCCGCCGGTCGTGCACGGCCTGTCGGACCGGAGCTGGCAGCAGCTGGCCTGGTGGGCGGTCGCGGTCTTCGCGGTCACCGTCGCGGCCCGCTTCGTGTGGGTGTTCCCCGCCTCCCGGCTCCCCCGGCTGCTGTCGCGGCGGGAGCGGGAGAGCGAGGACCCGGGCTGGCGCGGCCTCACGGTGGTGTCGTGGGCCGGGATGCGCGGGGTGGTGTCGCTCGCGGCGGCGTTCGCGATCCCGTTCACCGCGTCCGGCGAGCCGTTCCCGGGCCGCGACCTGATCCTGTTCCTGACGTTCACGACCGTCCTCGGGACGCTGCTCGTGCAGGGGCTCACGTTCCCGGCGCTCATCCGGGTGCTGCGCATCGGCGGGGACCGCGAGCGCTACACCGACACCGTCGCGGAGGCCGGGGCCCAGCACGCGGCGGCGCGGGCGGCGCTGGAGCGGCTGGAGGAGCTGAACGCCGCCGAGGCGCTGGACGCGGCGGTGGTGGAGCGGCTCCGGCAGCTCGCCGAGCACCGGCAGCTGCGCGCCTGGGAGCGGCTCGGCGGCGGGACCGGCCCTGCGGGCGAGGAGGTGCCGACGGCGACGTACCGGCGGCTGCGGCGGGAGATGCTGGCGGCCGAGCGCGAGGTGTTCGTCCGGATGCGGGACGAGCGGCGCATCGACGACGCGGTGCTGACCCGCGTCATGCACGAGCTCGACCTGGAGGAGGTCGCGCTCGACCGCGACTGAGCGGCCGGTGCGGGGCCGGAGCCCCGGCCGCGGCGGGCACCGCGGCCGGGGCTCCGGTCAGGACGACCCGTTGAGGGGCTGCTCGGGCAGCTCGACGGCGTAGGACTCCTTCACCACGTCCAGGTGGTGCCAGGACTCCCGCACCGTCGCGCCGGGCACCGAGCGGACGGCGTCGAGCACGGCCACCAGCTCGCGGCGGGACGCCGCCTCGGCCTGCCCGACGATGTCGTACCGGCCGAAGCCGGTCGCCAGGTAGCGGACGCCGTCCTGGGCGGCGACCGCGTCCGCGACCTTCCGCAGCCCGCCGCTCACCACCAGGCCGAAGCCGCCGAGCTCGGCGGCGCCGAGGGCGAGCGGGTCGGCCAGCCCGGTGACCTGGATGACGCCGGTGCGCATGAGCCGGACCACCCGGGCCCGGGTGGCGGCCTGCGACAGCCCTATGACGTGCGCGAGCCGGGTGTAGGGGGCCCGCCCGTCCCGCTGCAGCTCGTGCAGGAGCCGCCAGTCGATGTCGTCGAGGGTGACCTCGCCGAGCTCGCGCACCACCGAGTGCTTGTCGCGCACGGTGGACACCGACCGGAACACCTCCGCCGCGCGCACTCCGGGGAGGGACCGGATGTGGTCCACCTCGGCCGCGAGCGCGGCGTCGTCGCGCGTCCGCACCTGGGCGACCGCGTCGTACGGTCCGGCGGTCAGCGCGGCGAAGCAGACGGCGGGCCGCTCGGCGACGGCCTCGGCCACCTCCCGGGCGGAGCCGTCCACGGTGACCGAGACGTGTCCGATCGCCTCCGCGCCGACCACGGCCGCGTGCACGATGCCCACGACGCGGACGACCTGCGTTTCGAGAAGGTGCTGCACCCGTGCCCGCACGGCCGTGCGGGAAAGCCCGACGCGATCGGCGAGCGCCTGGAACGTCGCCCTGCCATCCCGCTGGAGCTCGCGGACGAGCACGGCGTCGACCGCATCCAGCACGGCTCTCCTCCTCGACGTGTCATGAATCGGTTTGTCGGCAACTGCAAGATCATTCCATTTCAGGACGGTAGGACGTCAAATATTGATCTTGCCCGTGTTCGCCATGCCCGGCGGCCGTCGAAGCGTCGGCGACCGGATCGGCACGGCGACGTTTCCGGCGCCGTGAAAACCGGTACGGCAGCGCAACGCTGCCGGACGGGGGCACGGCGGGCCCGGACCGGGCGGGGGGCGCGCGGGGTGGTGCCGGTCACTCCGGAAGGCGGCCGCGCGGGCGGCGGCCACGAGGGCCTTACCGTCGTAGCGGATCACCACGGGCAGCCGGGACGCGTCCAGTCCCGCCTCACGCAGCAGGCGCCGGCCGCGTTCCTCATCG
>NZ_JBFARO010000128.1:0-22735 GCF_040677125.1 Actinomadura sp. NPDC049382 | reverse complement strand
CCGGCCGCGACCTCATCGGCGCGGCCGGCGTCGCCGCGGTCGCCGCCGAGCTGGCCGACCTCGCCGCCGCCGCGCTGGAGGCGGGCCTCGCGGTCGCGCGGGCCGGCGTCCCCGAGCACGGGACGTGCCGGCTCGCCGTGATCGGCATGGGCAAGTGCGGGGCCCGCGAGCTGAACTACGTCAGCGACGTCGACGTCGTCTTCGTCGCCGAGGCCCGCGACGGGCACGACGAGGACGCCGCGCTGCGCACCGCGACGCGGCTCGCGTCGGCGATGATGCGGGCCTGCTCGGCCAGCACCGAGGAGGGCGCCCTCTGGGAGGTGGACGCGGCGCTGCGCCCCGAGGGCAAGGCCGGCCCGCTGGTGCGCACCCTCGCCAGCCACCGCGCCTACTACGAGCGGTGGGCCAAGACCTGGGAGTTCCAGGCGCTGCTGAAGGCCCGGCCCGTCGCGGGCGACGCCGAACTCGGCGCCCGCTACCTCGACATGATCACCCCCGTGGTGTGGCGGGCGGCCGAGGGCGAGAGCTTCGTCGAGGACGTCCAGGCCATGCGGCGCCGCGTCGAGACCGACCTGAACCGGCGCACCGCCGACTCCGAGCGGCAGCTCAAGCTCGGGCCGGGCGGCCTGCGCGACGTCGAGTTCTCGGTGCAGCTGCTCCAGCTCGTGCACGGCCGCGCCGACGAGTCGCTGCGCGCCCGCGCGACCCTCGACGCGCTCGCCGCGCTGTCCCAGGGCGGCTACGTCGGCCGCGACGACGCGGCGGCGCTGGCCTCGGCGTACCGGTTCCTGCGGCGGGTGGAGCACCTCGTCCAGCTGCACCGGCTGCGCCGCACCCACCTCGTCCCGGACGGCGCGGACGGCCTGCGCCGCCTCGGCCGCGCCCTCGGCCTGCGCACCGACCCGGTCGGGGAGTTCACCGCGCTGTGGCGGCGGCACGCGCGGGAGGTCCGCCGCATCCACGAGAAGCTGTTCTACCGGCCGCTGCTGCGGGCCGTGGCGCGGCTGCCGGGGGAGGAGGCCCGGCTCACCCCCGAGGCCGCCCGGACCCGGCTGGAGGCGCTCGGGTACGCCGACCCGGCGGGCGCGCTGCGGCACATCGAGGCGCTGACCGCGGGCGTGTCGCGGCGCGCCGCGATCCAGCGGACGCTGCTGCCGGTGATGCTCGGCTGGTTCGCCGACGCGCCCGACCCGGACGCGGGCCTGCTCGGGTTCCGGCAGGTCAGCGACGCGCTCGGCACGACGCCCTGGTACCTGCGGCTGCTGCGGGACGAGGTGACCGTCGCCGAGCGGATGGCGTGGGTGCTCGGCTCCAGCCGGTACGCCACCGACCTGCTGCTGCGCGCCCCCGAGGCGGTCGCGCTGCTCGGCGGCGGCGAGGACGACCTCGCCCCGCGGCCCTGCGCGGCGCTGTCCGCCGAGGCCCTCGCCGCGGTGAGGCGGCATGCCGAGGGCGGCCGGCCGGCCGAGGAGGCGGTCGGCGTGGTGCGCGGGCTGCGGCGCCGGGAGCTGTTCCGCGTCGCGGTCGCCGACCTGCTCGGCCTGGCCGACGTGCGGACGGTCGGGGACGCCCTCACCGGCATCGCCACCGTCACGATCGAGGCCGCGCTGCGGACCGCCGTGCACAAGATCGAGATGGAGGCGCGGGAGCCGCTGCCGACGCGCCTCGCCGTGGTCGCGATGGGCCGGTTCGGCGGGCACGAGCTCGGCTACGGCAGCGACGCCGACGTGATGTTCGTGCACGACCCGCTGCCCGGCGCGGACGAGGCCGCCGCCGGGCGCGCCGCGCACGCCGTCGCCGAGGAACTGCGCCGGCTGCTCGCGCTGCCCGCCCCCGACCCGCCGCTGGTGATCGACCCGAACCTGCGGCCGGAGGGCCGGCAGGGGCCGCTCGTGCGCACGCTCGCGTCCTACGCCGCCTACTACGCCCGCTGGTCGGAGCCGTGGGAGGCGCAGGCGCTGCTGCGCGCCGACCCGCTGATCGGCGACGCGGGGCTGCGCGAGCGGTTCCGCGCGCTGATCGACCCGGTCCGCTGGCCGGAGGACGGCATCGGCGACGACGCCGTCCGGCAGATCCGGCGGCTGAAGGCGCGGATGGAGACCGAGCGGCTGCCGCGCGGCGTCGAGCGGCGGCTGCACACCAAGCTCGGGCCGGGCGGCCTCGCCGACGTGGAATGGGTCGCGCAGCTCCTGCAGCTCCAGCACGCCCACGACGTCCCCGGCCTGCGCACCACCCGGACGCTGGACGCGCTGGACGCCGCCGTCGAGGCCCGGCTGCTGGACGCGGACGACGCCGAGGTCCTCGCGGAGTCGTGGTGCCTGGCGACCCGCATCCGGGGGGCCGTCATGCTGGTGCGGGGCCGCGCGTCCGACCTGCTGCCGACCGACCACCACCGGGAGCGCAGCGCCGTCACCCGCGTCCTCGGCTATCCGGGGACGGGGGACCTGCTGGAGGACTACCGGCGCTGCACCCGCCGCGCGCGCGCCGTCGTCGACCGCGTGTTCTATGGAGCCGACTGAGAAGCGGGACGTACTACTGGAGGAGGCCCTACTACTCCGGTAGTAGGGCCGTCAGGGCCGGCTCGCCCGGCACGGGGCGGCTCGGCCCGTCCCGGACGGGGTCGCGGGGCCACGGCCGGTGCGCTGCGCGAGCCGGTGCGTGATCCGGGCCCGCACGATGAGGATCGGGACGGGGCAGCGCGCGTAGAGCAGCCACGACACCCACAGGGCGCCGCCGATCAGCGCCATCCCCGCCACCGCGTCCAGCACGTAGTGGTTGGCGGTGGACAGGATCACGAACACCGTCGTCGCGGGGTACAGCGCGCCGAGGATCTTCGCCCACGGCCGCGACGCCAGCTTGACCAGGATGAACCCGCACCACAGCGCCCAGCCGGCGTGCATCGACGGCATCGCCGCGTACTGGTTGGTCAGGCTCCCGGACGCGTCGCTGGCGTACAGGCCGAGCGAGTGCAGCGCGGTCACCGGGTCGACGAAGCCCTCGCTGTGCAGGAACCTCGGCGGGGCGAGCGGGTACAGCCAGAACCCGATGAGCGCGACCCCCGTGGCGACCATGATGGACGTGCGGAGCCACCGGTAGTGCTCCGGGCGGTAGCGGTACAGCCAGACGACGACGCCGAGCGTCACGATGAAGTGCATCGTGGCGTAGAAGATGTTGGCGGTCCGCGCCAGCCACGGCACGGCCAGCAGGGTGTGGTTCAGGTGCAGCTCAACGTCCAGCCCCAGGTGGCGTTCCAGGCGCAGGATCTCGTCCGCGTGGGCGAACGCCGGGCCCGTGCCGTCCTGAACCAGGACGACGCGCGTCAGCGTATATCCGGTGTAGAACAGGACGACCAGCAGAAGCTCACGCCAGACCGGAGGCGCGGTGAGCACCCGGTGCCGCATCCTTGCGGCGGCCTGGCCTCTGCGGGCTGCTGGGGGGGCGGGTTGAGCCATGCTACCTATCTTTGCCTCAGGGCCCCCTTAAAGAGATCACCGCAATGAATGGTCTTCATCTCAGCCTTGAGTAGTACGACCCTGATGCGGTATCCGGACTTTCGGGGGAGGGCCCTCGGGGACGCCGGGCGGATGCCCTGCGTGCTCCCCCATGCGCGTGGAGCCTATGGAGTTGATCAGGAGTCAGCATAAGAGGCCCTGGGTAGGTCACGAGCGCCCCCCGCGACACGAACAGGGGGATGAATGGCCAAGTACCGGGGCATTTCCGGCATTGCACTGGTGACCGCCGCCGGAGTGGCCGCATCCGGACTGGTGTCCCTCCACGGAATGACCGGGCACGGGCGCCCGGTGGCCGCCGCGCCCCGCGCCGCCATCGGCACGTCGATCGGCACGTCGGTCGGCACGGCTCCGATCCCGCCTGCGGGGACGCTCTCGCCCCCGCCCGCCGCGCCGCCCCTGACATGGGCGCGCTGTACCGGGCTGCCCGCCCCGCCGCCCGGCGGAGCGCCCCGGCCCGCCGGGATCCGCTGCGCGACGCTCCGGGTGCCGCTCGACTACGCGCGACCGTCCGGCGCGACCATCGGCCTCGCCCTGGTCAAGGTGCCGGCGACCGACCGGCGGCGCCGCATCGGCTCGCTGCTGTTCAACTTCGGCGGCCCCGGCGGCGCCGGCGTCGACACGCTCGTCCAGGCCGCGGGGGAGTACGCCGCGCTCCGCGCCCGGTACGACCTGGTCGGCTTCGACCCGCGCGGCGTCGGGCGCAGCGCCCCCGTCCGGTGCGTGGACGACCGGCGCCTGGACCGGCTCGCCGCCCTGGACGACACCCCCGACACCGCCGCCGAGGAGACCGCGTACATCGACGCCCGCGCCGCCTTCGTCAAGGGATGCGCGACCCGCTCGGGCGACCTGCTGCCCCACGTCGGCACCAAGGACGCCGCCCGCGATATGGAGGCGATCCGCGTCGCGCTCGGCGACCCGAAACTGCACTACTTCGGCGTCTCCTACGGCACCTGGCTCGGCGCCGCCTACGCCCACCAGTTCCCCGGCGGCGTCGGGCGGGCCGTCCTGGACGGCGCCGTCGACACCGGGATCGGCGCCGCCGACCTGGCCCTCCAGCAGGCCGGCGCGTTCCAGCGCGCCCTCGGCGGCTTCGCCGCCGCCTGCGCCCGCCTCGGCCGCACGTCGTGCCCGCTCGGCGCCGACGGCCCGGCGGTCGCCGCGTCCGTCGGCCGGATCCTCGCCGGGCTCGACCGGAGACCGCTCGCGACGTCGTCCGGCCGCAAGCTCACCCAGAGCCTCGGCGCGACCGGCGTCGCCGCCGCGCTGTACTCCCGGGACGCCTGGCCCTACCTCGCCCAGGGCCTCGTGGACGCGGTGAAGCGCCGCGACGGCTCGCTGCTGCTGATGCTCGCCGACGTCCAGAACGGCCGGTCCGGCGACGGCACCTACAGCAACCTGTCCGCCGCCAACACCGCCATCACCTGCGCCGACACGACCGAACGCCACACTCCCGCGGACGTGCGGCGGCTGCTGCCGAAGTTCCGCGACGCCTCGCCGGTCTTCGGCCCCTCGATGGCGTGGGGGCTGCTCCAGTGCACGGGCTGGCCGGTCCCGGGCGACGGGACGGCGCGGGAGGTGTCGGCCCCGTCCGCCGCGCCGATCCTCGTGGTCGGCAACACCGGCGACCCGGCCACCCCGTACGCGTGGGCGCCGGCGCTGACGCGCGCGCTCGGCGGCCGGGCCGTGCTCCTCACCCTCAAGGGGGAGGGGCACGGCGCCTACGACACCGGCGACCCCTGCGTCCGCGCCGCCGTGCACGCCTACCTCCTGGACGGCCGGACGCCGGCCCCCGGCACGACCTGCGGCTGACCCGGCTCTCACCGGTCCCTGCGCGGAGGTTTGGCACCTTTTGTCCCTTGATCCGGACGCCGATGGGGACTGGTCTAGACCACATGAGGACGAACGGCGGCCGAACCCTGGTGTCCATCGCGGCGATCGCGGCCCTCGGGGTCGCGCTCTGCCCGACCGCGTCCACGCCCGCCCGGGCGCGGACCCGCCCCGGCGGCTGCGACCCCGGCGCGCAGCTGTCCCGGATGACCGGCGCCGAGAAGGCCGGCCAGCTCGTCATGGCCGTCACCGAGGACGGCTCGGACGGCATGCCCTCCGAGCGGACCCGCCGCACGATCCAGGAGCTGAAGATCGGCTCGGTGATCACCTCCGAGCCGCGCACGCCGGGCCTCGCCGCCCGCTACGCCGACCGGCTCCAGCGCTGGGCCGCCGGCACGCGGCCGCACCTGCCGCTGCTCGTCTCCGGCGACTTCGAGTTCGGCACCACCCACAACGTCCGCGAGGGCACCACGCCGCTGCCGAACGCGATGGGGCTCGGCGCCGCCCGCGACCCCCGGCTCGCCCGCGAGGCCGCCGCCGTCACCGCCGCCGAGGCGCGCGCGATGGGCTTCCACTGGAACTACGCGCCCGTCGCCGACGTCAACACCAACCCCGCCAACCCGATCATCGGCGTCCGCTCGTTCGGGGAGCGGACCGGCCTCGTCGGCGGGCTCGTCGAGGCGCAGGTCCGCGCCTACCGGCGGGCCGGGATGATCGCCACGCCCAAGCACTTCCCCGGGCACGGCGACACCGAGACCGACAGCCACCTCGGGCTGCCGTCCGTCGGCTACGACCGCGCGACCCTCGACCGCGTCCACCTGCCCCCGTTCCGCCGCGCCATCGCGGCCGGCGCCGACGCGATCATGACGGCGCACGTCGTGGTGAAGGCCATCGACCCCGACCTGCCCGCGACGCTGTCGCCCAAGGTGCTGACCGGCCTGCTGCGGGACGAGCTGGGCTTCGACGGGCTCATCGTCACCGACGCCATGGACATGGACGCGATCGCCAAGAACTGGGGCACCCGCGAGGCCACCGTCATGGCGGTCCGGGCGGGTGCCGACGTCATCATGTCGACCGGCGACTACACCGCGCACGCCGAGGCGGTGGGCGCCCTGCGCGACGCCATGCGGACCGGGGAGCTGAGCGAGGCGCGGGTGGACGCGTCCGTGCGGCGGGTCCTCGCGCTCAAATGCGCCTACCGGGTCGCCGAGCACCGGTACGCCGACCCGGCCCGCGCGGAGCGGATCGCCGGGAACGCCGCCTTCCGGCGCCGTGCCCTCACGATGGGCCTCGCCGCCACCACGCTGGTGAAGAACGACGGCGGCGTCCTTCCGTTCGACCCGGCCTCGCCCGAGCGGACGCTGGTCGCCGGCACCGTGCAGACCGGGGAGTTCGCGGACGCGGTCGCCGCCGTCGCGCGCGGACCCGTCGAGAGCCGGCAGGCCGCGACCACCGACCCGACCGGCGCCGAGATCGCCGAGGCCGTCCGGCGGGCCGCCGGCGCCGACCGCGTCCTCGTCGCCACGTTCTCCTCCGGACCGCTGCCGGCGGGGCAGGCCGGGCTCGTCAGGGCGCTGCAGAAGACGGGCAAGCCGGTCGCCGCCGTCGCGATCGGCCTGCCGTACGACATCGCGTCCTACCCGGACGTCCCCGCCTACATCGCCACCTACGGGACGACCGCGCGGACCCAGCGCGTCGACCGGACCATGCACGAGGCCGCCGCCCGCGTCGTGTTCGGCGCGCGGCCCGGCGGGCGCCTGCCGGTCACGATCAAGGGCCTGTACCCGTACGGGCACGGCCTGCGCTACTAGACGACCTGCTCGACCTTCTTCGGCTCCCGGAGCGCCTCGCCGACCGTGCAGTACCGCTCGTGGACGCGCGCCGCCACGGCCTTCAGGACGTCCTCGGCCTTGGCGTCGCCCTCGGGCAGCTCCACGTCGTAGGTCACCGTGATCGTGCCCAGCGTGCTCGTCGCGACCTTGTCCGCCTGGACGGTCGCGGCGAGCCGCGCCATCCGGTGCCCGCGCTGCGCGGTCAGCGGCTCGACCGTGACCAGCTCGCAGCCGCCGAGCGCCGCCAGCAGCAGCTCGACCGGCGTGAACACGCCCGCGGCGTCGCCGTCGCCGATCGCGACCTCCGCGCCCCGCGCGTTCACCGCCCGGAAGCCGTCCTCGGTGCGCTCCACCCTGACCTCGGCCATGGGATCCCCTTTGATCGTCCGATACCCGCCAGGTGAACACGGCGTCCCGGCGCGTTCTTCCCGACGACGTTTCCCGGAAGACCACGGGGTATCCGGGGTGGAGGCGGCGCCGGGACCGGGCCGCCGCAGGCCACGGCATCATCGATTCGGGGGACCGATGGGGCACATCAAGACACGTGACGGCACGGAGATCTACTACAAGGACTGGGGCCGGGGGCGGCCGGTCCTCTTCATCCACGGATGGCCGCTGAACGCCGACGCGTGGGACGACCACATGAAGGCGGTCGCCGACGCCGGCTTCCGCGCCATCGCGCACGACCGCCGCGGCCACGGCCGCTCGTCCCAGCCCTGGGACGGCTACGACTTCGACACCTTCGCCGACGACCTCAACGACCTGATCGACGCGCTCGGCGTCTGGGACGTCGTCCTGGTGGCGCACTCGATGGGCGGCGGGGAACTGGCCCGCTACATCGGCCGGCACGGCACGAGCCGCGTGTCCAAGGCGGTGCTGCTGTCGGCGATCCCGCCGCTGATGATGCAGACCGGCACCAATCCCGAAGGGGTGCCGGCCCAGGTCTTCGAGGACATCAAGAAGGGCATCCTGAACGAGCGGTCGCAGTTCTGGATGGACACGTCCGAGAGCTTCTTCTCCGCCAACAGGCCGGGTACCAAGGCCACCCAGGGCAACCGGAACGCGTTCTGGTTCATGGCCATGCAGGAGAGCGTCAAGGCCGGCGTCGACTGCGTCACGGCGTTCGCCGAGACCGACTTCACCGAGGACCTGCGCCGGTTCGACGTCCCGACGCTGATCATCCACGGCGACGACGACCAGATCGTCCCGATCGACGCCACCGCCCGCAAGTCCGTCGAGATCATCCCCGACGCCGAGCTGAAGGTGTACGAGGGCGGCTCGCACGGCCTCGCGATGGTGCCGGGCGACAAGGAGCGCTTCACCCGCGACCTCCTCGAGTTCCTGCGCGCCTGACCGCCGCCGGCTCGGGGCCCGCGTTCAGGCCCCGAGCCGCTCCCGCTCCTCGGCGACGATCTGCCGGGCGAGGTCCTGCTGGGAGATGTCGAGCGCCTCCGGCGCCTGCTCCGCCAGGTCGCTGCGGCGCGCGTACTCGTCGAACAGCCGGGCCTTGTGCGCCAGGATCTGGAGCATCCGCTCGTCCACGCCGCCGGGCGTCAGCAGCCGGTGCACCTGCACCGTCCGCACCTGCCCCATCCGGTGCGCGCGGGCGATCGCCTGCGTCTCGATCGTCGGCTTCACCTGCGGCTCGCAGATGATCACCACGGACGCGGCCTGCAGGTTGAGCCCGACCCCGCCCGCCTCGATCTGGGCCAGCAGGACGGCGTGCCCCGGCTCGGCGGTGAACGCGTCCACGATCTCCTGACGCCGTGCCGGGGGCGTGTCGCCCCTGATCGGCCCGCGCGCCGCCGCTCCGAGCGCGTCCCGCACCGCGTCCAGGACGTCCCGGAAGTAGGAGAACACCACGACCTTCAGTTCGTTCTCGGCGGCCTCCGCCACCAGTTCGGTGAGCCGGTCCAGCTTCGCCGACTTGTCCGGGACGGCGTAGGCGGCGCGGCGCATCGCCATGAAGTTGCCGTCGAGCACCGCGGCCCGGTAGGCGTCCTCGTCCGCCGCGCTGAACTCCTCCCACTCGTCCACGCGCACCACCTCGGGCAGTTCGACGAGCACGTCCCGCTGGTTGCGGCGCAGGTAGACCGGCGCGACCGCCGACCGGAACGCGCGCGCCCCGAGCGCCGCGTCGCTCGACCGGATCTCCCCGGCCAGCTCGGGCCGCAGGTGCGCGACCAGGCTGCGGAACTCCTCCACCCGGTTCTCCATCGGGGTGCCGGTGAGGAAGAGGACGCGCTCGGTCCGCGCGCACCAGGCGGCCACGGCCCGCGCCCGCCGGGTCTCGTGGTTCTTGGCGTAGTGGGCCTCGTCCACCACGAACATGCCGAGCCGGACCCCGTCCGGGACGTCGAGGCCGTGGAGCGTCGCGAGCGTCGTCACCGCGATGCCGCCGCCCGCGACCCACGCCTCCAGCGCCGCGGCCCGCCCGCTGCCGTGCAGCGGATGCGCGGCGAGCGCGCTGCGCCGCTCGATCTCCCGCACCCAGTTGATCAGGACGCTCGCGGGGCAGGCCACCAGGAAGTGCGTCGCGCCCTCCGCCCGCAGGTGCGCGATCGCGGCGATCGCCTGGACCGTCTTCCCGAGCCCCATCTCGTCGCCGAGGATCACCCGCCGCTGCGCGAGCGCGAACCGCGCCCCGAACGCCTGGTACCCGCGCAGTGCGACCCGCCGGTGGGCGTCGTCGAGCGGCTGGGCCTTGACCCGCGCCGCGAGGTCGTCCGGCAGGAACCCCTCGGCCGCCTCCCGCTCCGGCCCCGCCGCCGCCAGCTCCGCCAGCAGGGTCTGGTAGTCGGACGCGCGCAGCTCGAAGTCGATCCACGCCTCGTCCGGCGAGACGTGCGGCCGCAGCAGGTCCACCGAAGCCTGCGAGATGAGCAGCCGGGCGCCCTGCGCCTCCCGCAGCGCCGCCGCCAGCTCGCCGACCGCCTCCCGGGCCCGCTCCCGCTTCGCCGGCCGCGCGAACGCCCGCCGCCACCACGACCCCGCCGGCCGCGCGTCGTGCACCAGCGGGCCGAGCCGCTCGTCCAGCCCGTCGGCGGCGGCCCGCGCCCTCGGCAGCTCCGGCCCCGCGCCGACCAGCCGGTGCAGCGCGACCACCACCGGAGCCATCGCCTCGTCCCGCCGGTCGACGTCGATCCGGACGCTCACCGACCGCTCCGCCGCCTCGGCCAGGCTCCCCGCCGCCGCGTGCAGCTGCTGCGCGGTCTGCGGCCCGATGCCCGGTAGCAGCTGGAGCCGGTACGGGGTCGCCTCCAGGACGTCCGCGACGCTGCCGAACCCCGCCTCCTCCAGGGGGCCGAGCCGCAGCCGCCCGTCCGTGACGTCCTTCAACCGCGCCAGCGGGATCTCCCGCAACTGCCCCTTCGCCGCCTCGGCGCGCAGCGGCGCCAGCGCGGCGTGGACGTCCGCCACGGCCCGCCGGTGATCGGCGATCAGATCGCGCGCGGCACCCAGCAGCGCCGACCCGTCCCGCAGGACGTCCTTGGCCTCGCCGGTCATTCCGCTCCCCACCGCGCCTGCTCGTCCTCGATGATCCGTGCGGGATCGCCGCCCACCAGCTCGTCAACGCCCGGCGCCACCAGCCGGTGCACCAGCAGGGGACCGGCCCGGCCTTGGAGGCGGCCGATCGCGCGGGCCTCCAGGTCCCGGTCCGGCTGCGGCTCGCAGAGGATCACCACGGCCGCGCCTGGCGGAGGCGGCGCGCCGATCCCGGCCGTCGCGACGGCGACCGCGTCCCGGACGGCCTCCAGCACCTCCGGGAAGCAGGACAGCACGACGGTCTCCAAGCCCTCCGCGGCCGCCTCCTCGACCAGCCGCCGCAACCGCCTGAGCTTCGCGGACGTCTTCGGGACGGCGTACGCGGCCCGTCGCATGGCATCGAAGTCGCCCGCCTCGACCGCGTCCCGGTAGGCGGCCCGGTCGGCCCGGCTGAACGCCACCAGCTCGTCCACGCGCACGATATCGGGCAGCTCCCTGAACACGTCCTGTTGCTCCCGCCGCAGGTACACCGGCGCGGCGCCCGCCCGGAACTCCCGCGACCCCAGGACCGCGTACTCCGGACGGACCGTGGAACCGAGCAGCTCCACCAGCGTGCGGAAGCACTCCGCCCGTTCCCGCATCGGCAGCCCGGTGAGGAAGAGGGCGTCGTCCACGCGCTCGGCCCAGGAACCGATCGCCCGCGCACGAGCGCTGTCGGGATTCTTCGCACGGTCAGCCTCGTCCAGCACGAACATCCCTACCGCGACGTCCGGGGAGACGTACAGGTCGGCCAGAGACTCCAACGGCACGATACCGACGCCGCCGTCGTCGGCCCACCTCTGCACGGCGGCGGCCCGGCCGGGACCGTGCAGCGGCCGCGCCGGCAGCGCGCTGCACGCCTCGACGTCGCGAACCCACGAAGGCAGGACGCTCGCGGGGCAGGCCACCAGGAAGCGCGTCACGCCCTCCGCCCGCCGATGCGCCATCGCGGCGATCGCCTGGACCGTCCTCCCGAGCCCCATCCCGTCACCCAGGATCGCCCGCCGCCGCTCAAGCGCGAACCGGGCCCCGAACGCCTGGTAATCCGCCAGCGGCACCTTCAGATGCATCTCGTCGAGCCTTTGGGCCGCGACCCGTGCCGCCGCCTCAGGCGGCAGAAAGCCCTCCGCGGCCTCGCCCTCGGGCGCGACTCCCGCCACGTCCGCCAGCACCGCGAGGTAGTCGGCCGCCCGCCGCTCGTAGTCGCGCCGCGCCTCCTCACCGGAGACCTCGGGCGGCACGACCGCGGCGGTTTCAAGGATCTCCGCCAGCTCGGCGACCGCCCGCCGCTTCCGCCGGGACTGCGGCAGGAATCTCCTGCGCCGGGCCTGCCTCAGCAGCGACGGAACCCTCTCCACCACGACATCGGCCTGCGCGGGATCGACGTGCACCAGCCAGTGCACCGCGATCACCAGCGGCTCCAGTTCGGGCCGGCCGAGGTCGATGCCCGGATCCGCCGCCCGCCCCGCCGCCTCCGCCAGCCGCACGGCCGCCCAGTGCAGCCGATCCGCCGTCACCGGCCCGATGCCCCGCAGCAGCCGGAGCCCCTGGGGCGTCGAGTCGAGGACGTCCACCACGGTGACGAACTCCGCGCCGTGCACCGGCCCGAGCCGGAACGGCCCGTCCGCGACCTCCTTCAGCCGCGCGACCGGCACGGACCGCAGCCGCTCCCGCGCCGCCTCCCGCCGCAGCGCCCCGACGGCCGCCTCCACCTCGCCCCGCAGCCGCCGCCGCTCGCCCTCCAGCCCGCGCACGGCGTCCAGCAGCGCCTCCGCGTCCCGCAGGACGCGCCCGGCATAGTCCCTCATCCAGCCCCTCCGCGCCCATAATGCCAGCGCCCCCACCCCAAACCCCTGGGAAACCCCAACCCCCCGGCCTAGCCTGTAAGCGTCGCGACTCGGAGGAAGGGCTGGGCCTTGAACGAGCGGAGTATGGACCCCGCGGACCCCGACCTCACCGTGGGGCAGCGCATCCGGTACTACCGGGAGCGGCGCGGGATGTCGCGTGAGGTACTCGGCGGCCTCATCGGCAGGAACGCGCGGTGGGTCAAGGCCGTGGAGCGGGGAGAGATCGGCCAGCCCAAGCTCCCGACGCTGCTCAGTCTCGCCGAAGCCCTCAAACTGCGGGACGTCGGCAAGCTCACGGGCGGAGAGCCGGTCCCGATGAGCATGTTCCGCGGCCCGGGCCACCCGGCGCTCAACGACGTTCGGGACGCGATCAATGCCGTGGCCGTGGCGATGACCGGCCCGCCGAGCCCGTTGGACCACTTGCAGGCGCGCCTCGACGCGGCATGGCGGGCCAGGCACGCCTCCCCGGACCACCGAACCGTCCTCGGCGGGCTGCTCCCCGAACTCATCCGCGACGCCAAGCAGGCCGTGCGCGGCTACGAGGGCGCGCAGCGCCGGCGCGCCCTGTCGCTCCTCGCGCGGATCTACAACCTCGCACAGTTCTACGTGGCGTATCAGCCGTCCGCCGACCTGCTGTGGCGCATCGTCGAGCGCAGCATCATGGCAGCCGAGGAGTCGGAGGACCCCAAGGCGTTCGGCGGCGCCGTGTGGCTGGCCGCGCAGGCGCACCGGGACGCGGGTGATTTCGACGCGGCCGAAGCCGTCAACCGGGAGGGCCTCGACCTCCTCAGGCCCCACGTAGTGGACGCGGACGCCGAACTGCGGGCGATGTGGGGTGCCCTCCACCACGAGGTCGCCTACACCGCGGCGCGGGCCGGGCAGGCCGGGACCGCATGGCGCTGGTGGGACCGGGCCGACCGGATCGCGAAGACGCTCCCGCCGTCCCACTACGATCCGATGACCTCGTTCTCGCAGGTCATCATGGGCGCCCACGCGGTGACGATCGCGGTCGAGCTGAGGCAGGCGGGCGAGGCACGCAAACAGGCCCGCAGAGCCGAGGCGTCTGCGATTCCATCCCAACCCAGGCGCGGCCGGCATTTGATCGAGGCGGCCCGGGCCTGTCAGCTCGCGGGTGACGATGCCGCGACGCTCGGCATGCTCGACCATGCCTACATCGCCGCGCCGGAGACCGTCCGCTACAACGGGTACGCGCGCCGTATGACCGTCGAACTGGCGAAAGATGGGCCGACCGCAATGCGGCGAGATGCCCGAGATTTGGCAGGTCGGATCGGTCTTCTCGTCTGACACAGGGACAGAAACCCTGTCCGATCGGTCGTGCGGTCACGGAGAGTCTTGCCTCCATGACGTACTACATCCACAGGGTGCGCCCGACCCGTGAACCGCTCAGGCTCTACGCGTGGGATGTGTGGGGTGGGGACGCGGGGCGGGCCGGGGTGACCGACGACCGCAATGTGGCGATCCGGCACGTCCACGAGGGCCTGCGCGACCTGGAGAGCCGCGCCGGAAGGGTGCGGCACGTCGCCCTCGCCCCCGACGGCACCACCGCCTACATCGACCTCCGCACGGTCGGCGAAGCCTGGCGCGACGAGGCCACCGGCAGCATCATCTGGCGTGCCGAGTGACCCCCACCGAGCACCTCGACCGCCTCGGCGAGACCCTCAGAAGTGCGGGCTGGAACACGGCACGGCGCTACGGGGATTCGCCGCCAATCCTGCGAGTTTTCTCGCCCGCGCTCCCGGAAGTGGGGGAGAGCGTCTGGGTGAAGCCGGGCGTGGGCGGCGTGCCGTGGTTCATCGCCTCCACGGGCGACCCCCTGGCTCCTTGCCACGATCCCGGCCAGGCTCGATGGGAATTGGAGGTGCTGTTGGCGGCATATGGCTGCGGCCTGGAGGGCGCGGGGCGTCCTCCAGGCCGCGTGCAGCGCCGGTCGGCCTAGATGTCGTAGTACAGCTCGAACTCGTGGGGGTGGGGGCGGAGGCGGATCGGGTCGATCTCGAACTCGTTCTTCATCGTGATCCAGGTCTCGATGAGGTCCGGGGTGAAGACGCCGCCCTCCAGCAGGTAGTCGTGGTCGTCGGCCAGGGCCGCGAGGACCTCGGGGAGCGAGCCCGGCACCTGCGGGATCGCGCGGGCCTCCTCGGGCGGGAGCTCGTAGAGGTCCTTGTCGACCGGCTCCGCCGGCTCGATCTTGTTGCGGATGCCGTCCAGGCCCGCCATGAGCATGGCGGAGAAGGCCAGGTACGGGTTGCAGGACGGGTCCGGGACGCGGAACTCGACCCGCTTGGCCTTCGGGTTCGAGCCGGTGATCGGGATGCGGATGCAGGCCGACCGGTTGCGCTGGGAGTAGACCAGGTTGACCGGGGCCTCGTAGCCGGGGACGAGCCGGTGGTAGCTGTTCACCGTCGGGTTCGTGAACGCCAGCAGGGACGGGGCGTGCTTCAGCAGGCCGCCGATGTAGTAGCGGGCGTTGTCGGACAGGCCCGCGTAGCCGACCTCGTCGTAGAACAGCGGCGCGCCGTCCTTCCAGAGGGACTGGTGGCAGTGCATCCCGGAGCCGTTGTCACCGAAGATCGGCTTCGGCATGAACGTGACGGTCTTGCCGGCGGCGCGCGCGACGTTCTTGACGATGTACTTGTAGAGCTGGAGCTGGTCGGCGGTCTTCAGCAGCGTGTCGAAGCGGAAGTCGATCTCGGCCTGGCCGGCGGTGCCGACCTCGTGGTGCTGCATCTCGACGTGGATGCCGACGTCGAGGAGCTGCGCCACCATCTCCGAACGCAGGTCGGTGTAGTGGTCCATCGGCGGGACGGGGAAGTAGCCGCCCTTGTAGGGGGGCTTGGCGCCGAGGTTGCCGCCGGGCTCCTCGCGGCCGGTGTTCCAGGCGCCCTCGACCGAGTCGAGGTAGTAGTAGCCCGCGTTCTGCTTCGTCTCGAAGCGGACGTCGTCGAAGATGTAGAACTCGGCCTCGGGGCCGAAGTAGCAGGTGTCGGCGATGCCGGTGCCGCGCAGGTAGTCCTGCGCCTTCTTCGCCACGTTGCGCGGGTCGCGGCTGTACGGCTCGCCGGTGAGCGGGTCGTGCACGAAGAAGTTCAGGTTCAGGGTCTTGTGCTGGCGGAACGGGTCGACGACGGCGGTCGTCGGGTCCGGGAGCAGCAGCATGTCCGACTCGTGGATCTCCTGGAAGCCGCGGACGGACGAGCCGTCGAACATCAGCCCCTCGGTGAAGACGCTCTCGCCGAAGCTCTCCACCGGGAACGTGAAGTGCTGCATCTTGCCGGGCAGGTCCACGAACCGGCAGTCGACGAACCGCACACCTTCGTTCCTGATATAGCTCAGTACCTCGTCGGCGCTGGTGAACATCCGGCCTCCTCAAGGCGCATCTCGGCTTCTTGAAAAAGCTAGGTCGGCGCCGTTTCCCGGCCGTGTCTCGTATGTTTCCGCTGTGTTACGCGTCACTCGGGGCCCGTCGGAACGCCTCGGCGGACGGGATAGCGTAGATGCCATGAGCGGTGGTAAGGGGCGGGCGGCCGGGCCCCGGTGGACGCAGACGTGGCTGAGCGGCGCGGGCGCGGCGGGCGCCGACCTCGGGCGGCCCGGGGAGCGGCTCGGGCTGCCGGAGCAGGGCAGCGGCGCCGTCGCCTCCTACGGCCGGCGGCTCATCGCGCTGTTCCTCGACTGGGGCCTGTCGATGCTGGTCGCGAGCCTGCTGGCGCGCGGGTTCGGCTGGGAGCCGGCCGAGCGCAGCCTGTGGACGCTGGCGATCTTCGGGCTGCAGGCGTGGGTGCTGACCGCGTTCCTCGGCATCACGATCGGCAAGCGGCTCGCCGGCATCCGCGTCGTCCGGCTGGACGGGCGGCCCGTCGGGCTCGGCTTCGGCCTGGCCCGGGCGGCGCTCCTCCTGCTGGTGCTGCCCGCGCTGTTCTGGGACCGCGACTACCGGGGCCTGCACGACCGCGCCAGCAACACGGCCGTCGTCAACATCTAGCCTCGGCGGACTTCGCACCGGAAACGAGAAGAGCGCCCCCGCGGGGGCGCTCTCGCTCATCGCTTTCCTGCACGGTGCGTTTCCGGTTCACCGCGTCTTCGGCTTGGGGCCCTTCGGCATCTTCACGCCCTTCGGAATGGGCCCCTTCGGCATCTGCATCGACCGGGGAAGTGCCTGGAGCCGGTCGTTCAGCTCCGCGACCTGCCCCTTGGTGAGGTTGCGGGGCAGCTTCATCAGGTGGCGCTGCAGCTTGTCCACCGTGATCTGGCCCTCGTCGTCCCCGACCTGCACGTCGTAGATCGGCACCTGCTGGGCGGCGCGGGAGATGCGCTTCTTCTCGGCGCCGAGCAGCGGGCCGACGCGGTTGCGCGGCCCCTCCGACACGAGGATCACGCCCGGTCGGCCGACCGCGCGGTGCACCATGTCGAGGTTGCGGTTGCCGCTCACCGCCTCGGTGACCGTCCAGTTGCCGCGCATGTTCTTCAGGATCGCGGCGGCCGCGCCCGGCTGCCCCGCGATCACCTTGTACTGCGCGCGCTGCGCCAGCTGGCCGAAGACGATCATGCCGACGGCGAGCGCCGCCAGGATGCCCAGCGGGATGAAGAACCACAGCTGGCCGGCGAGCAGCCCGATGACGATGACGACGACCAGGGTCCCGATCGCCGAGGCGAACACGATCGGCAGCGCCTTCGGGTCGGCCTGGCGGAGCACCTGGGCGACCATGCGGATCTGCTTGAGGCGGCCCGGACGCTCCTGGGCCCCGTCCGTGGGCTTTTTCGACATGAATACAAGGATAGTCGGGTCGGTCGCCTGACCCGACAACCCCCGCTAGGCGCGCGCCTCGATCGCCTGCCGGTACAGGCGCCCGGCGCGGTAGCTGGACCGGACGAGCGGCCCGGACATGACGCCCGCGAACCCGATCTCCTCGGCCTCCGCCGACAGCTCCACGAACTCCTCCGGCTTCACCCACCGCTCCACCGGGTGGTGGCGGGGGCTCGGCCGCAGGTACTGGGTGATCGTGATGAGCTCGCAGCCCGCCTCGTGCAGGTCGCGCAGCGCCTGCGAGACCTCCTCGCGGGTCTCGCCCATGCCGAGGATCAGGTTGGACTTGGTGACGAGGCCGTCCTCGCGGGCCCGGGTGATGACCTCCAGGGACCGCTCGTAGCGGAACCCGGGCCGGATCCGCTTGAAGATCCGCGGGACGGTCTCCACGTTGTGCGCCAGCACCTCCGGCCGGGTGGAGAACACCTCGGCGAGCTGCTCGGGCACGGCGTTGAAGTCGGGGATCAGCAGCTCCACGCCGCAGCCGGGGACCGCCGCGTGGATCTGCCGGACGGTCTCGGCGTACAGCCAGGCGCCGCCGTCCTCCAGGTCGTCGCGGGCGACGCCGGTGACGGTCGCGTACTTCAGCCCCATCGTCGCGACGGACTCGGCGACGCGGCGCGGCTCGTCGCGGTCGAGGGCCTTCGGCTTGCCGGTGTCGATCTGGCAGAAGTCGCAGCGCCGGGTGCACTGGTCGCCGCCGATGAGGAAGGTGGCCTCGCGGTCCTCCCAGCATTCGAAGATGTTGGGACAGCCGGCCTCCTGGCACACCGTGTGCAGGCCCTCGGACTTCACCAGGCCGATGAGCTCGCGGTACTGCGGGCCCATCTTCAGCCGGGTCTTGATCCACTCTGGCTTGCGCTCGATCGGGGTCTGGCTGTTGCGCGCCTCGACGCGCAGGAGCTTGCGTCCCTCGGGTGTCACCGTCGTCACGCGTCCCAGACTACGTCCCGATCTCCGGTGGCGGCACCTCGGCCGACGGGGCCTCGATGGCGTATCGGAGCGATCTCGAACGTATGACAGTACCCCGGTCGTGTAGCCGATTCGCGTGTTTCGGCCATGGTCGACAGTGGATCTCTCTAGGGTGACTCCCTGTCGTCACGCAACAGCGTTAGCAGGAGGACCGCAGTGGGTCTGGCAATGTCGTACCTCAGGGTGCCGCCGGTGCTGGAGGGGGAGCCGGATCCCGGCCGCGTCGCCCGCCACATCTTCGGTGCCCCCGACTGGCGCCGCCGCGGCGCGCCGGGACTGTTCGAGCTGGGCTGGGCGTGGCAGGCGGTGCACTACCTCGTCACCGGCGACCCGTGGGACGGGCGGCAGCCCGAGGCGGACGTCGTGTGCGGCGGCCGGCTGCTCACCGAGGACGGCGCCGACGAACTCGGCATGGATGTGATCTTCCTCGCGCCGGACCGGGTCAAGCCCACCGCCGACCATCTGGCCGCGACGCCGTTCGCGAAGGTCGCGGGCCGGTTCGACCCGGCCGCGATGAACAGGGCCGGCGTGCAGGACGCGGGCCGGCTCGACGGCGCCGCCCGCGACAAGGTGCTCAAGCCCGCCTACGAGGGGCTGACGCGGTTCTTCGCGGCGGCGGCCGCCGAGGGCCAGGCCGTCTACAAGGTCATGGCCTGATCCGCTGACACGCCGAGCTGCGCCGTGGTGCGGTGGAACGTCTCCGCCGCGCCGAGCACCGCGGCGAGGTGCCGCTCGACCAGCGGGACGACCTCCGCGACCGTGACCTCCCGGCCGAGCTCCCGGCTGAGGTTGGTCGACCCGACGTCCCGGATCCCGCAGGGGACGATCTTGTCGAACCAGCCCATGTCGTTGTCGCAGTTCAGCATGAAGCCGTGCATCGCCACGCCCCGCGCCACCCGGATCCCGATCGAGCCGATCTTGCGGTCGGGCGCGCCCGGCACCCACAGCCCGCTGCGCCCCTCCACGGTCGCCGTCGCCAGCCCGAGCTCGGCGCAGACGTCCATCATCATCCGCTCCAGCAGCCGCACGTAGCCGACGACGTCCACCGGGTCGGGCAGCCGGACGATCGGGTAGCCGGTGAGCTGCCCCGGCCCGTGCCAGGTGATCTTGCCGCCGCGGTCGACGTCGATCACCGGTGCGCCGGGGTCGCCGAACGGCCGGTCGAGCGCCTCGGTCCGCTTGCCCGCCGTGTAGACCGGCCGGTGCTCCAGCAGCAGCACGGTGTCGGGGATGGCGTCGTCCACCCGCAGCGCGTGGGTGCGTTTCTGCAGCTCCCAGCCCGCCTCGTAGGGGACGGCCGCCTCGCCGAACCCCGCGTGCACCACCACCAGCTCGCGTACGTCCACATCGCTCACCCGGCCAGCTTATGCCGCGGGCGGCGCGGCCGCTCCTCAGAGGGCGGCGAGCAGCCGCGGCTCCAGCCGCGTCTCCTTCGCCTTGCCCGGCCCGTCCGGTTCGACGCGGTAGGCGCCCGCGTCCCGCCGGTAGGAGACGGCCTGGACGAACTCGGTGCCGACGTAGTGCAGCGCCACCGACTCGTCGGCCGCGTACCCGCCTGGCAGCGTCCCCTCGCCGACGAGCTGCTGCAGCAGCGGCCGGCGCTGCGGCTCGCTGTCGTAGTGCACCCCGCACGAGAACGGCAGCAGCCCGAGGCCGTCGGTCATCGGCGCGAGCTGCGGCCCGAACGAGTCGGTGTTGCCGCCGACGTGCCAGCACAGCGCGCCCGCGCTCTGCCCGGACAGCACGACGCCCTCCTGCCACGCCTCCCGCATGATCTCGTCGAGCCCGTGCAGCCGCCACAGCGCCAGCAGGTTCGCGACGCTGCCGCCGCCCACGTAGACGAGGTCCTGGGTGAGCAGGTGCGCCCGCATGTCGGCGACGTTCGGCATCGGGAACAGCGCCAGGTGGCTGACCTCGGCGTCCAGGGCGGAGAAGGCGGCGTAGGAGCGCGCGATGTACTGGGGCGCGTCCCCCATCGCGGTCGTGACGACGCAGACGCGGGGCCGGTCCTGCCCGGTCAGGTCGAACGCGTAGCGCAGCAGCGGGCTGGGCGCGAGCCCGTCCCGGCCGTCGGGCACGAAGGTGCCGCCGCCGATCGCGAGGATGTGCGGCTGTCCGTCAGTGCTCATTCACTCTCCTCTTGAGCCGGGCTGTCCCAATGTCACCGTATGACTACCGAATGGGGCCGGCCGGGACTTTGACGAATCTTGGGACTCACAGGACGGCGGCGAGGGCCTCGTCCACGTGCTCGTGCGCGAACCGGAACCCCGCGTCGGTGAGCCGCCGGGGCAGCACCCGCTGGCTGACCAGCGGACCCTCGTCGGCGAACCCGAGCAGCGCCGCCCGCAGCGCGAACCGCGGCACCGCCAGCCGCGCCGGCCGGTGCAGGACGCGGCCGAGCGCCCGGGTGTAGGCCGCGTTCGTCACCGGGTTCGGCGCGGTCAGGTTGACCGGCCCCGCGATCTCCTCGTCGATCAGGAACCGCAGCGCCGCGACCTGGTCGGCGAGGGAGATCCAGCTCGTCCACTGGCGGCCGTCGCCGAGCGTGCCGCCGAGCCCCAGCCGGAACAGCGGCAGGGTCCGCCCGAGCATGCCGCCCTCGCGGGCCAGCACGACCCCGGTGCGCGGCAGCACGACCCGGACGCCCGCCTCCCGCGCCGGCTCGGCCGCCGCCTCCCAGTCGCGGACGAGGTCGGCGAGGAAGCCCCGCCCGGCGGGGGAGTCCTCGTCCACCTCCCGGTCGCCGGTGTCGCCGTAGTAGCCGATCGCCGACCCGCACACCAGCACGCGGGGCCGCGGGTTCGCCGCCGCGATCCCCTCGGCGAGCGTCCGGGTGCCGGCCAGCCGGCTCTCCCTGATCTTGCGCTTGTACGCCTTCGTCCACGGCCGGTCGCCGACCCCGGCGCCCGCCAGGTGCACGACCGCGTCCGCGCCCTCCAGGGAGTCCTTCTCGACGCAGCCGTCCGCCGGGGACCAGCGCGCCTCGTCGTCGCGCGCCGGCTCCCGCCGGACCAGCCGGACGACGTCGTGGCCGTCCTCCCGCAGTGACTGCACCAGCGCCGAGCCGATGAGGCCCGACGAGCCCGTGACGGTGACCCTCATGCACCCCACACTAGGCGGACGATGCCACCGGACGGTGAGATTCTCACCCCGGTCCCGCGTTTCCCCGGACGCGCCGAAGCCCCGCCGCCCATAAAGCGCGGCGGGGCTCCAGCGACCAGGACGCCCTCAGTTACAGGCTGCTACAGGCCGAGGTCGGCGTCGAAGTTGCCCTCTTCCAGGCGGTGCTTGATCGTGGCGAGGAAGCGGGCGGCGTCCGCGCCGTCGATCAGCCGGTGGTCGTAGGTCAGCGCCAGGTAGACCATCGAGCGGACCGCGATGACCTCGCCGAGCTGCGGGTCGTCGATGACGGCGGGGCGCTTCACCACGGCGCCGGTGCCGAGCATGCCGACCTGCGGCTGGTTGAGGATCGGGGTGTCGAACAGCGCGCCGCGGCTGCCGGTGTTGGTCAGCGTGAACGTGCCGCCGGCCAGCTCGTCCGGGCTGACGTTCCCGGCGCGGGTGCGCTCGGCGAGGTCGGCGATCCGCTGGGCGAGGCCGCCCAGGTTCAGCTGCCCGGCGTTGTGCACGACCGGGACCATGAGGCCGCGCTCCTGCACGTCCACCGCGATGCCGAGGTTCTCGACGTCGTGGTAGGTGACCTCGTTGGTCTCGCTGTTGATGACCGCGTTCAGCTTCGGGTGCGCCTTGAGCGCCTCGACCGCCGCCTGCGCGAAGAACGGCAGGAACGACAGCTTGACGCCCTCGCGGGCCTCGAAGTCGGCCTTGGCCTGCTCACGCAGCCGCGCGATCCGCGTGACGTCCACCTCGACCACGGTGGTGAGCTGCGCCGACACCTGCAGCGACTCGACCATGCGGCGGGCGATCGTCTGCCGCATCCGGGACATCTTCTCGGTGCGGCCGCGCAGCGCGAGCTGCTCGGCCGGGGCGCCCGCGGGGGCGGGCGCGGCGTGCCGGCCGGCCGGCGCCGGGACCGGCGCGGCGGGGGCGGCCGGGGCGGGCGCGGCCTGCTGCCGGGCGGCGGCCTCCTGCGCGGCGCGGGCGGCCTCCAGGACGTCCTGCTTGCGGATGCGGCCGCCGACGCCGGTGCCCTTCACCGTGCCGAGGTCGACGTTGTGCTCGGCCGCGAGCTTGCGCACCAGCGGCGTCACGTACGGGCCCTCGCCGGACGGGGCCGCCGGCTGGGCCTGGGCGGCCGGGGCCGGCTCGGGCGCCTGCGGGGCCGGCTGCTGCGGCGCCTGCTGCGGGGCGGGCGCGGGCGGGGCCGGCGGAGCGAGCGGCCCCGCGGCATGCTGCTGCGCGTGCTGCGGCCACGCGGCGGGCGGCGGGCCCTGC
>NZ_JBFARO010000127.1:0-22887 GCF_040677125.1 Actinomadura sp. NPDC049382 | reverse complement strand
GCGCTGGCCGCCGTGGCGACCGCCGCCGCCGGGACGTACTGGGCGCTCGCCGGGCCGGCGGGCGGAGCGCACCACCGCCCGGCGGACCGGTGGCTGCGGGCCGGCTCCGACGTCCCCGACCGGTACCGCGGCCTGATCGTCCAGGCGGGGACGTGGTGCCGGATGCCGGGGCTGAGCCCGGCGCTGATCGCGGCGATGCTGAAGGCGGAGAGCGGCTTCGACCCGCACCTGTCCGACCCGGCCAGGGACGAGTACGGCATCGCCCGCTGGACGCCGCGGGTCCTGGTGTTCTGGCAGCCGGGCGGGCTCGACAACCCCGAGCCCGCCCCGGGCCGGATCACGCCGGAGCTGTCGATCCCGGCGATGGGCCGCTTCCTGTGCTTCTGGGGCAAGGACCTGAAGAACGTGCCGGGCGACCCGGCACTGAACCTCGCCGCCACCTACCGGACGTCGTCCAAGACGGTGGTGAAGGCGGGCGGTGTGCCCGCCAAGGTCAGGCCCTACACCGACCTGGTCCGCCGCTACTTGGACGACTACCGGCCGCGTTAACGCCGCGTCCGGCCGGCCCGGCTCAGCCGGCGCCGTAGACGGGCTCGGGGGCGGGTGCCTTGGCCAGGAGGTCCTTGACGACGTCGCCGACCTCGGCCGGGTCCCAGCGGGCGCCCTTGTCGGCCGTGGGGCCGTGCCGGAAGGCGTCCATCACGCAGATCTTGCCGCCCTCGGCCTCGAAGACGCGGCCCGTGACGCCGCGGGACCCGGCGGAGCCGAGCCAGACGACGAGCGGCGAGACGTTCTCGGGGGCCATCGCGTCGAACTCGCCCTCGGCCGGGGCGGCCATCGTCTGCGCGAAGACCTCCTCGGTCATCCGGGTGCGGGCGGCGGGCGCGATCGCGTTGACGGCCACGCCGTAGCGGCCCATCTCGGCGGACGCGACGAGGGTCAGCCCGACGATGCCGGCCTTGGCTGCGGAGTAGTTGCCCTGCCCGACGCTGCCGAGCAGCCCGGCGCCGGACGAGGTGTTGATCACGCGGGCGTCGACGTCGCGGCCCGCCTTGCTCTCCGCCCGCCAGTACCGGCCGGCGTGCTTGAGCGGCAGGAAGTGGCCCTTGAGGTGGACGCGCATGACGGCGTCCCATTCGTCCTCGCCCAGGTTGATCAGCATGCGGTCGCGCAGGAACCCGGCGTTGTTGACGAGGGTGTCCAGCCGCCCGAACGTGTCGACCGCGGCCGCGACCAGGGCGGCGGCGCCCGCGTCGGTGGCGATGTCGTCGGTGCTGGCGACGGCCTTCCCGCCGAGCGCCTCGATCTCCTGGACGACGTCGTGCGCGGGGCCCCCGGACGCGTCGCCGGTGCCGTCGCGCGCGACGCCGAGGTCGTTCACGACGACGAGGGCGCCCTGGCGGGCGAACTCCAGCGCGTGGGCGCGGCCGAGCCCGCGGCCGGCGCCGGTGACGGCGACCACCCGGTCCTTGCAGATCATCGTGATTCCTCCTTGTTCACGGTGGCGGCGTCCAGGAAGGCGGGGCGCTCTCCCCCGCCGTGGACCTGCATCGACGCGCCGGTGACGTAGGACGCGAGGTCCGAGGCCAGGAACGCGCAGGCGGCGCCGATGTCGTAGGGGTCGGCGAGGCGGCCCATCGGGACGGTCCCGGCCACGGCCGCGACGCCGTCCTCGTCCCCGTAGTGCAGGTGGGACAGCTCGGTGCGGACCATCCCGAGGATCAGCGTGTTGACCCGGATGTGCGGCGCCCACTCGACGGCGAGCGAGGTGGTGAGGCTGTGCAGGCCGGCCTTGGCGGCGCCGTAGGCGGCGGTGCCGGGCGACGGCCGCACCCCGCTCACGCTGCCGATGTTGATGACCGAGCCGCCGCCGCGCTCCATGATCTTCGGCTGCAGGGCGCGCGCCATGATCAGCGCGGAGGTCAGGTTCAGCTCGATGATCTTGACGTGGGTGCGCAGGCTCCCGTCGGCGACCGGCAGGTAGGGCGCGCCGCCCGCGTTGTTGACCAGCACGTCGACGCCGTCGAGGCCGTCGGCGAACGCCTGCACGGCGTCGGGGTCGCGCACGTCCAGCGAGACGAACCGCGCCGTCCGGCCGCCCGCCTCGGGCAGCGCCTCGGGTTCGCGCCTGGCGACCGCGACGACGTCGGCGCCCGCCTCCAGCAGGGCGCGGCTGATCCCGGCGCCGACCCCGCGCACGCCCCCCGTGACCACGGCGGTCCGGCCGCCCAGGTCGAGCGTCAGTGACATTCCGCCTCCTCTGCTACCTTCTGTTCTAACAAATGTTTGGTGGAAAGGTAGCGCATGGGAGTCTCCACCACGACCCTGGACGGGGTCGCCGAGATCGTCGTGGACGCGCCGCCGGTCAACGCACTGACCGTCGCGGGCTGGTACGAGCTGGCCGACGCGGTGCTCGCCGCGGGCCGCGACCCCGAGGTCGGCGCGGTCGTGCTCCGGGCCGAGGGCCGGGGCTTCAACGCGGGCGTCGACATCAAGGAGATGCAGAGCACCGAGGGCCACGGCGCCCTCGTCGGCGCGAACCGCGGCTGCTACGCCGCCTTCGCCGCCGTGTACGACTGCGAGGTCCCGGTCGTCGCCGCGGTCCACGGCTTCTGCCTCGGCGGCGGGGTCGGCCTCGCCGGCAACGCCGACATCGTGGTCGCCGCGCAGGACGCCTACTTCGGGCTGCCGGAGGTGGACCGGGGCGCCCTCGGCGCCGCGACCCACCTGGCCCGGCTCGTCCCGCAGCACCTGATGCGCGCGATGGTCTACACGTGCCGCAACGTCACGGCGGCGGAGCTGCACCACCACGGCTCGGTGCTGGAGGTCGTCCCGGCGGACGAGCTGCGCGCCAAGGCCCTGGAGGTCGCCGCGAACATCGCCGCCAAGGACCGGTACGTGATCCGGCGCGCCAAGGAGTCGCTCAACGGCATCGACCCGGTCGACGTCAAGCGCAGCTACCGCTACGAGCAGGGCTTCACGTTCGAGCTGAACCTCGTCGGCGCGGGCGACGAGCACCGTGACGCCTTCGTCGCGAAGGGGGCCAAGTGAGTTCCAAGGTGATGTCGGCCGACGAGGTCGCCGCGTCGCTGGAGAGCGGCATGACCGTCGGGATCGGCGGCTGGGGGTCGCGGCGCAAGCCGATGGCGCTCGTCCGGGCGATCCTCCGCTCCCCGGTCACCGACCTGACCGTGGTGAGCTACGGCGGCCCGGACGTCGGCCTGCTGTGCGCGGCCGGGAAGGTCCGGCGGCTCGTCACGGCGTTCGTGACGATGGACTCGGTCCCGCTGGAGCCGCACTTCCGGCAGGCGCGCCAGACGGGCGCGATCGAGCTGACCGAGTACGACGAGGGCATGTTCCTGTTCGGGCTGTACGCGGCGGCGCACCGGCTGCCGTTCCTGCCGACCCCGGTCGGGCTCGGCTCGGACGTGATGAAGGTCAACCCGGAGCTGAAGACGGTCCGGTCGCCGTACGACGACGCGACCGAGCTGGTCGCCGTCCCGGCCCTGACGATGGACGTGGCGCTCGTCCACATGAACCGCGCCGACGCCCGCGGCAACGCGCAGTACCTCGGCCCCGACCCGTACATGGACGACCTGTTCGCCAAGGCGGCCGGCCGCACCTACGTCTCGTGCGAGCGGCTGGTCGACACGGCCGACTTCGCCAAGGAGGGGCCGGTGCAGTCCATGCTGATCAGCCGGTCGCACGTGGCGGGCGTGGTGGAGACCCCGAACGGGGCGCACTTCACCGACTGCGTGCCCGACTTCGGGCGGGACGAGAAGTTCCAGAAGCTCTACGCGCAGTCCGCGGCCGACCCGGAGAAGTGGGCCGAGTTCAGCGCGCGGTTCCTGTCCGGCGACGAGGCCGCCTACCAGGACGCCGTCCGGACCTGGCGGGAGGAGTCCCGATGAGTGATGTGACGCGCGCGGAGGTGTGCGCCGCGGCGTGCGCCGACCTGTTCCGCGGCGACGGGGAGATCGTCGCGGCGGCGGTGGCGGGGTTCGTGCCGATGCTGGGGTCCCGGCTGGCGCGGGCCACGTTCGAGCCCGACCTGCTGACGACCGACGGCGGGCCGTCGCTGAGCGCCGAGCCGGTCCCGCTCGGCCGGTCGGCGGAGACCGTCGAGGGCTGGCTGCCGTTCCGCGACCACCTGTGGCTCGTCCTGAACGGCCGCCGGCACGTGGTGATGGGGCCGAGCCAGATCGACGCGCACGGCAACACCAACATCTCGTGCATCGGCGACTGGGAGCGGCCGTCGCGGCAGCTCCTCGGGGTGCGCGGCGGGCCCGGCAACACGCTGCTGAACACGACGAGCTACTGGGTGCCCAAGCACTCGACCCGCGTGTTCACCGAGAAGGTCGACATGGTGAGCGGCGTCGGCTGGGACCGGGGCGCGCACGAGATCCGCGCGGTCGTGACCAACCTCGCCGTCCTCGACTTCGACACCCCGGACCGGCGGATGCGGCTGCGCTCGGTGCACCCGGGCGTGAGCGTCGCGGACGTGACCGCCGCCACCGGCTTCGAGCTGGCCGTCCCGGACGAGGTGCCCGAGACGCGGCTGCCGGACGAGGCCGAGCTGCGGATCATGCGCGAGGTGCTCGACCCGAAGGGGCTGCGGGAGCGAGAGGTTCCGGCATGAGCGAAGCGAACCGGGGGGCGCGGGGGGCCGTCCCCCGCAGGAGGTGGGCCTGATGGAGCAGCTGCTCGACACCCCGCTGACCCGGCTGGCCGGCGTGCGGCACCCGGTCGTCCAGACCGGCATGGGATGGGTGGCCGGGCCGCGGCTCGTCACCGCCGTGGCGAACGCGGGCGGGCTCGGCATCCTGGCCTCGGCGACGATGACCCTCGACCAGCTCGCCGACGCGATCCACGAGGTCAAGGACCGCACCGACGCGCCGTTCGGGGTCAACCTGCGGGCCGACGCCGGCGACGCGGGCGACCGCATCGACCTGCTGATCAAGGAGGGCGTGAAGGTCGCGTCGTTCGCGCTCGCCCCCAAGCAGGAGCTGATCGCCAAGCTGAAGGACGCCGGGCTCGTGGTGATCCCGTCCGTCGGCGCGCGGCGGCACGCGGAGAAGGTCGCGGGCTGGGGCGCGGACGCCGTGCTCGTCCAGGGCGGCGAGGGCGGCGGCCACACCGGCGCCGTCGCCACCACGCTGCTGCTGCCGCAGGTCGTGGACGCGGTCGACATCCCGGTCATCGCGGCCGGCGGCTTCTTCGACGGGCGCGGCCTCGCCGCCGCGCTCGCCTACGGGGCGGCGGGCGTCGCGATGGGCACCCGGTTCCTGCTGACCTCCGACAGCTCGGTGCCCGACGCGGTCAAGCAGGTCTACCTGCGGACCGGCGAGACCGTGGTGACGCGGCAGGTGGACGGCATGCCGCACCGCGTGCTGCGCAGCGAGCTGGTCGACACGCTGGAGAAGTCCGGGCGGGTCGGCGGGCTCGTGCGGGCGGTGCGCAACGGCGCCCGGTTCAAGAAGCTGTCCGGGATGTCGTGGCGGGAGATGATCGCCGACGGCAAGGCGATGAAGCACGGCAAGGACCTGTCCTGGTCGCAGGTGCTGATGGCCGCGAACACGCCGATGCTGCTGAAGGCGGCCATGGTGGACGGCCGCCCCGATCTCGGCGTGATGGCCTCGGGCCAGGTCGTCGGCGTCATCGACGACCTGCCCACCTGCGGTCAGCTGATCGACGGCATCGTGCGGCAGGCCGCCGCGGCGATCACCGCCCAGCAGTCCCTTCTGGTGCGCTAGGCGCGCCCAGGCCGCGCAGCACGGCCGCCAGTCCCCCGCGGAACTCCTCGTCGGGGCCGATCCGGCGGCCGTGCCGCGCGGTCTCCGCCAGATGGGGGAACTCCTCCCGGGGCAGCGCGGCGATGGCGGCCGTCCCCTCCCCCGACAGCGCCCCCAGATGCTCCAGCTGGATCGCGCCGATGATGTAGGCGAGCACGGCGCGCAGCGCGATGGCCCCGCGCCGCCCGGTGATGCCGGCCTCGGCGAGGATCCCGGCGACCGCCTCCCCCCAGCACAGGGAGCCCGCCGACGCGTGCCGATGGGCGAGCGTCAGCGGCATGATCGCGGCGTGCGCGACGAAGGCGTTCCGCAGCCGCAGCGCCATGGCCGTGATCCGCTCCTCCCACGGCCCGTCGTCCGGCGGCACCGGGTCGACCTCCGCGTAGACGAGGTCGACGACGAGGCCCTCCAGTTCCTCCCTGTCCCGCACGTAGCGGTAGAGCGCCATGGTGCTCATCCCGAGCTCCTTGGCGACGGCGCGCATGGACAGCCCGGCGAGCCCGTCGCGGTCGATGACGGCGAGCGCGGCTCCGGCGAGCTTCTCGGTGGTGAGCGAGCGTGGTCGAGGCATGGCGCTTGACAGCGTACGGCATACGCCTACGATCGTCAGCGTATGCCGTACACCTAAAGGAGCGGTGCCATGCACCTCGCGCCCGGTTCCGACGTCCCCGCCCGTGAGCTGACGCCCGTCAGCGGCCCGGCGGTGCCCGTCCCCGACCCCGGCCGCCTCGTCCACCTGCAGTTCCGCCGGTTCGCGGGCTGCCCGGTCTGCAACCTGCACCTGCGCTCGTTCGCCGTCCGGCACGCCGAGATCGAGGCCGCGGGCGTCCGCGAGGTCGCGGTCTTCCACTCCGCCGCCGAGGAGCTGCGCGAGCACGTCGCCGGCCTCCCGTTCGCCGTGATCGGCGACCCGGGCAAGCGGCTGTACGCCGAGTTCGGCGTGGAGTCCGCCCGCCGCGCGCTGCTCGACCCGCGCGTGTGGTGGACGATCGTCCGCGCCCTCGCCGCAAGCGGCCGGGCGCTCGCCCGCGGCCAAGCGAAGGCGCCGAAGCTCCGCCCGGACGGCGGCCGCCTCGGCCTGCCCGCCGACTTCCTGATCGGCGCGGACGGCCGCCTCCTCGCCGCCAAGTACGGCGAGCACGCGGGCGACCAGTGGAGCGTCGACGAGCTGCTCGCACTGGCCGCCGGCGCCCCGGCCCCCTCCGGGCGGCGCTGAGGTTCAGCCGCCCACGGCGAGGACGAGCTTCCCGGTCGTGGCGCCCGACTCGATGCGCTCGTGCGCCTCGGCGGCCCGCTCCAGGGGCAGTTCCTCCACCTGGACGCGCAGGCCGCCGGAGGCCGCGGCGGCCACGGCGCGGCGCAGCGCGCGGCCCGCCTCGACCGGCGCGGTCCCCGCGAACGCGGCGAGGTTGAACCCGGACACGGTCTTGTTGGCGAACCACAGCTCGTTCGCCGGGACGCCGACGTCGTCCGCGCCGGACGCGTTGCCCATCACCACCAGCCGGCCCATCGGGGCGAGCGCGTCCAGGCTCGCGCGGCGGGCGGGGCCGCCGACCATGTCCACGACGATGTCGAAGCCGCGGCCGCCGGTGAGGCCGGCGACCTCCCCCGCCAGGTCGCCGCGCAGCACGACGTCGTCGTAGCCGAACCGGCGCGCCGCCTCGACCTTGGCCGGGCCGCGGACGGTCCCGGCCACCCGGCCCGCGCCGAGCAGCCGGGCGGCCTGCCCGAGCTGGCTGCCGACGCCCCCGGCCGCCGCGTGCACCAGGACGCTCTCGCCCGGCTCGATGCGCGCGACGCGGTCCAGGACGAGGAACGCGGTGGCGCCGTTGGACGGGACGGCCGCCGCGACGTCCAGCCCGAGGCCCAGGCCGTCGAGCGGGGCGACGAGTTCGGCGGACGTCACGGCGACCTCCGCGTAGCCGCCGCCGGCCACGATCGTCAGGGCGGCGACGGACTGGCCCCTGCGCAGCCCCTCGACGTCCGGCCCGACCTCCCGGATGCGGCCGGACACCTCGATGCCGGGAACGAACGGCAGCGGCACCTCGACGACGCCCCGCCGGTACAGGACCTCGGCGAAGTTCGCCCCCGCGTACGCGACGTCGATGGACACCTGCCCCGGCCCCGGCTCGGGGACCTTCACCTCGGCCGGGCGCAGGACGTCCGCTCCGCCGAACTCGGGGATCGTGACGGCGCGCATCAGTACCGGCCGCCGACGGCCGCGGGCACCTCGTCCAGCTCGGCCAGGTCGGTCTCGGTGAGGTCGAGGCCGGCGGCGCCGGCGTTGTCGCGCAGGTAGCGCCGCTTCTTGGTGCCGGGGATCGGGATGACGTGGTCGCCCTGCGCGAGCGTCCAGGCGATCGCCACCTGTGCGGGAGTGGCGCCGTGCCGGGCGGCGACGGCCTTGACCACGTCCACGATGCGCATGTTGGCCCGGATGGCGTCCTCCTGGAAGCGCGGGTTGCCGGCCCGGAAGTCGGTGCCCTCGAAGTCGGCCGAGGTGACGGTCCCGGTCAGGAACCCGCGGCCGAGCGGGGAGAACGGGACGAACGCGGCCCCGTTGGCGGCGCACCAGCCGACCACGTCGCCCACGCCCCCGCCGGTCCCGGCCGTGTCGCCGGGCATGGTCCCCGCGCGGCCGCCGGGCGCGCCCATCGCGTCGCGCGTCCACAGCGACAGCTCCGACTGGACCGCCGCGACCGGGTGGATCGCGTGCGCCTCGGCGGCCTGCGCGACGCTGACCTCCGACAGCCCGAGCGTGCGGACCTTGCCCTCGGCGACCAGTTCCGCCATCGCCCCCCAGGTCTCGGCGAGCGGCACGTCCGGGTCGACCCGGTGCAGGTAGTACAGGTCGATCACGTCGGTGCCGAGGCGGCGCAGGCTGTCCTCGGCGGACGCCTTGGCGTGCTCCGGGCGGCCGTCGCGGACGATGTTCCGGGTGACCGGGGACTCCACGACCAGGCCCGTCTTCGTGGCGACGACCGCCTCGTCCCGGCGGCCCTTCAGCGCGCGGCCGACGAGGGTCTCGTTGTGGCCGTCGCCGTAGGGCTGCGCAGTGTCCAGGAACGTGACGCCGAGGTCGAGGGCCTCCCGGATCAGCGCGACCGACGCCTCGTCGTCCCGCTCCGACTCGGTGTAGGCCCAGCTCATCCCCATGCATCCGAGCCCGACGGCGCCCACCGGCGTGCCCGCGAAATCACGCGTCCTCATGACTCGTCCTCCTTAGGTTCTCGCTACGAGGACGATCCTGCAGGGCGCGCGCGGAGGATGGCAGACTCCGTTGAACCTGGGTGTGGCACCACCACCCTCGGGGCGGCACGGGCCCGCGGAGACCGGCCCGCGGAGGTCAGCCGGCGGCGGGCAGGGCGCGGCGGGCCATCAGGCGTTCGAGGCGCTCCTGCGTGCCGGTGCCCGGCCGCGGGTTGTGCAGCACCAGGTGGTGGCCCGGACGGTCGGCGAGCGGCAGCATCGTCCCCTCGAAGACCAGCTCGCCCGCGTCGGGGTGCTGGATCCCCTTGACGGCCAGCGGCGGCGCGCTCACCTCGTGGCGGGGCCACAGCTCGGCGAACTCGGGGCTGGCGGCCAGCATGTCGGCGATGAGCCGGTCGAAGCCGGGGTCGTCGGGGTAGCGGGCGGCGTCGGCGCGGAACCGCGCGACGACGTCGGGCGCGGCGGCGGTCCAGTGCGTGTGCATCGACCGGTAGCGGACGTTGGTGAAGAACGTCACCAGGCAGTTGTGGTCGGTGTCGCCGTAGCCGAACACCTCGCGGGCCGCGTCGTTGATGGCGAGGAAGTTCCAGTGCCGGTCGCGGACGTAGGCGGGGCGCGGGGACCAGGCGTCCAGCACCCGCTGCAGCTCCGGCGTGACCGGGACGGCCGGGTCGGCCTCCGCCTGCGGCGGGTTCAGGCCGGCGAGCAGGTACAGGTGCTCGCGCTCGGCCGCGTCCAGCCGCAGCGCGCGGCCGACCGCGTCGAGGACGTCGCCGGAGACCTTGATGTCGCGGCCCTGCTCCAGCCAGGTGTACCAGGACACCCCGACCCCGGCGAGGACGGCGACCTCCTCGCGGCGCAGGCCCGGGGTGCGGCGCCGGCCCCCGTCGGGCATGCCGACGTCGGCGGGGGTGAGCCGGGCGCGGCGGGTCCGCAGGAAGTCGCGCAGCTCGTCGCGGCGGCGGCCGGGGGCGGCGGCGGGGGTCGGGCTGGCCATGCCGCCACGATATCCGCCGCCCGCCCGGTCAGCCCGCGCCGTCCAGCAGCCGGCGGCCGATGATCATCTTCTGGATGTCGGCGGTGCCCTCGCCGATCAGCAGCATCGGCGCCTCCCGGTAGAGCCGCTCGATCTCGAACTCCGTGGAGTACCCGTAGCCGCCGTGGATCCGGAACGCGTCCTCCACGACCTCCTTGCAGTACTCGCTGGCCAGGTACTTCGCCATGCCCGCTTCGAGGTCGTTGCGCTCGCCGGAGTCCTTGCGCCGCGCCGCCATGACCATCATCTGGTGCGCGGCCTCGACCTTGGTGGCCATCTCGGCGAGGCGGAACAGGACGGCCTGGTGCTCGGCGATGGGCCTGCCGAACGTCTCGCGCTGCCGCGCGTAGTCCAGGGCCAGCTCGTAGGCGCGCCTGGCGACGCCGCAGCCGCGCGCCGCGACGTTGACGCGGCCGACCTCGACGCCGTCCATCATCTGGTAGAAGCCCCGCCCTGGCGCGCCGCCGAGGATCTGGGCCGCCGGGACGCGGTACCCGTCGAAGAGCAGCTCGGTGGTGTCGACGCCCTTGTAGCCCATCTTCTCGATCTTGCCCGGGACGGTCAGGCCGGGCGCGACCTCGCCGAAGCCGGGGGTCTTGTCGATGAGGAACGTCGTCATGCCGCGGTGGCCGGCGTCGGGGTCGGTCTTGACGAGCGTGGCGACGAGGTTGGCGGAGCCGCCGTTGGTCAGCCACATCTTCTGGCCGTCGATCACGTAGGCGTCGCCGTCGAGGACGGCGCGGGTCGTGATGGCGGAGACGTCGGACCCGCAGCCGGGCTCCGACATCGAGAACGCGCCCCGGACCTCCCCGGTCGCCATCTTCGGCAGGTAGTGCGCCTGCTGCTCGGCGGTGCCGTGGTGGGCGATCATCCAGGCGACGATGAAGTGGGTGTTGACGATGCCGGACACGCTCATCCAGCCGCGCGACAGCTCCTCCACCACCAGCGCGTACGTCAGCAGCGACGCGCCGAGCCCGCCGTGCTCCTCGCCGATCATCAGGCCGAAGAGCCCGAGGTCCCTCATGCCGTCGACGATCGCCTGCGGGTACTCGTCGGCGTGCTCCAGGGCGGTGGCGACCGGGAGGATCTCCCGGTCGACGAACGCGCGGACGGTCGCGACGATCTCCCGCTGCTCGTCCGACAGCCCGTGCGTCTGCTGCAGCCTGCTCATCCGTGCTCCCTCTCTGGCGGCCCTGAAGCCCTAGCGGCCCTCGAAACGCGGCGGGCGGCGCGCGGCGAACGCGGCGCGGCCCTCGGCGAAGTCGGCGCTGCCGAACAGCGCGGTCTGCTCCTCCATCTCGGCCTCCAGCAGCCCGTCCGGGCCGAGATCGGTGCGGGCCAGCAGCCGCTTGGCGGCGGCGACCGAGAGCGGGGCGAGCGCGGCCGCCTCGGCGGCCAGGCCGAGCGCGGCGTCCAGGGCCCCGCCGGGCGGCGCGAGGGAGTCGGCGAGGCCGATCTCGTGGGCGCGGGGCGCGGGGACGGTCCGCCCGAACACGAGCATCTCCTTGGCGCGGCCCATGCCGACGCGGCGCGGGAGCGTCCAGAGCAGGCCGCCGTCGGCGACGAGGCCGACCTTGCCGAACGCGGCGACGAACCGGGCGTCCTCCGCGGCGACCACGTGGTCGCAGACGGCGGCGAGGGACACCCCGAGCCCGGCGGCGGCGCCCTCGACGGCCGCGATCACCGGTGTGCCGCACGTCGCGATGAGCCGGACGGCCTCGTGCAGCGGGGTGAGCCGGGCGCGGACGTCGTCGGGCGCGGCGCCCTCCATCGACCGGACGTCGCCGCCCGCCGAGAACGTCCCGCCGGCGCCGGTCAGCACGATCGCCCGCACCGCGGGGTCGTCGGCGGCGCGCCGCAACTCCGCCAGGAGCCGCTCGCGCGTCGGGAGGTCGACCGCGTTGCGCGCCTCCGGCCGGTTCAGCGTGAGCACGCGCGCCGCGCCGCGATCGGTGACCGTGACCACCTGGTCGTCCATCCGCCCTCCCGGAAATTTTTTATACGATACGTGGCCTGCCACGGCCGGGTTCGGGCGGCCTCACTCCGCCTCGGCCGCCCAGAAGCCCCGCGCCTCCAGATGCACCACCAGCAGCGTGCCCGCGTGCCGGATGTGGGCGCGCATCGCCTGCCGCGCGGCCTCGGCGTCCCCGGCGCGCAGCGCGGCGAGGACGAGCCGGTGGTCGTCGACCGACGCCCGCGTCCAGCCCTCGATGCCCGCGTAGAAGCGGCGCGGCGCGTACCGGACCACGGTCTGCAGCAGCCACGCCATCTTCGGCGACCCGGCGCGCAGGTTGATCAGCCGGTGGAACTGGTGGTTGGCGCGCTCGATGCCCGCCGAGTCGCCGGCCGCGAACGCCTCCTCCAGCAGCGCCTGCGTCCGGTCGAGGGCGTCCAGGTCGGCCTCGGCCGCCCGGCCGGCGGCGCGGGCGGCCAACTCCCCGGCGAAGTACGCCTGAGCCTCGAACAGGTCTTGGACGTCCTGCCGGGTGAGGGGCGCCGGCATGAACCCGCGGCGCGGCTCCAGCGTGACGAAGCCCTCGCCGCGCAGCGACAGCAGCGCCTCCCGGACCGGGGTGACGCTGATCCCGAGGTCGTCGGCGATCCGCTCCAGCCGGAGGAACTCGCCGTGCCTGACCTGGCCGGACATGATCAGGTCGCGGACGTGCGCGGCCACCTCGTCGCTCAACTGGCGGCGGCGGCCGAGGGCCGGGCCGCCGGATCCGGCAGCGGTCATCGTCCCCCCTGGGCGCCTGCGGTATTTTCACATCAAATATATGAGAGATCGCCCCCGTGCGGGAGCCCGCGCGGGAGGAGGGTGGAGCCGCCGTGTTCACGCTCAGCGACGAGGAGCGCGCCATCGTCGAGGTCGTCGCGGACTTCGTCGACAGGGAGGTCCGCCCGGTCGCCCGGGACCTGGAGCACGCGGGCGCGTACCCCGAGCGCCTCATCGACCGGATGAAGGAGCTCGGCGTCTACGGCCTCGCCGTGCCCGCGCCGTACGGCGACGTCGCCGTCTCCAAGGCGTGCTACGCGCTCGTCACCGAGGAGCTGGCGCGCGGCTGGATGACCCTCGCCGGCGCGTTCGGCGGGCACACGGTCGTCTCGCACCTGCTCGCGGTGTTCGGCACCGAGGAGCAGAAGGCCCGCTACCTGCCCAGGATGGCGACGGGCGAGCTGCGCGCCACGATGGCGCTCACCGAGCCGTCCGGCGGCTCGGACCTGCAGGCGATGAGCACGACCGCGCGGCGGGACGGCGACCGGTACGTCGTCGACGGCGCCAAGATGTGGATCACCAACGCCCGGATGTCGGGGCTCATCGCGCTGCTGTGCAAGACCGACCCGCACGCGTCCCCGCGCCACCGGGGCATCAGCATCCTGCTGGTGGAGAAGGGCCCCGGCCTGACCGTCTCCCGCGACCTGCCGAAGCTCGGCTACAAGGGTGTGGAGAGCTGCGAGCTGTCCTTCGACGGCTACGAGGCGCCGCTCGACGCGCTGCTCGGCGGCGAGGAGGGGCGCGGTTTCGCCCAGATGATGCGGGGCCTCGAAGTGGGCCGCATCCAGGTCGCGGCGCGCGCGCTCGGCGTCGGCCGCGCCGCCCTTGAGGACTCCCTCCGCTACGCCCAGCAGCGCGAGGCGTTCGGCAAGCCGATCTGGCAGCACCAGTCGATCGGCAACTACCTCGCCGACATGGCCACGCAGCTGCGCGCCGCGCGGCTGCTCACCCTCGACGCCGCCCGGCGCCTGGACGCGGGCGAGCGCTGCGACATGGAGGCGGGCATGGCCAAGCTCTACGCGTCCGAGGCCGCGATGCAGATCGCGCTGAACGCGGTCCGCATCCACGGCGCGGCGGGCTACTCCACCGAGTTCGACGTGGAGCGCTACTTCCGCGACGCCCCGCTGATGATCGTCGGCGAGGGGACGAACGAGATCCAGCGCAACGTCATCGTCAAGCAGCTGATCGAGCGCAACCGGATCTAGGACGGGGGCTTCGGCCTCACGGCGCGGTCGCGGGGTCCTCGCCGGCGCGGATCCAGCCGAACGTGCGCTCCACGGCCCGCTTCCAGTTGTCGTACTCGGCGGCGCGCCGCGTCGGCTCCATCGCCGGGACCCAGCGGGCGGCCCGGTGCCAGTTGCGGCGCAGCCCTTCGAGGCCAGCCCAGTAGCCGACGGCGAGCCCGGCGGCGTAGGCGGCGCCGAGCGACACCGTCTCCACCACCATCGGCCGCTCCACGGGCACGTTCAGCATGTCCGCGACCATCTGCATGACGAGGTTGTCGGACGTCATGCCGCCGTCGGCCTTCAGCTCCTTCAGGCCGAGCCCCGAGTCGGCGTTCATCGCGTCCACCACCTCACGGGTCTGCCAGCCGGTCGCCTCCAGCACGGCCCGCGCCAGATGCCCCTTCGTGATGTAGGACGTGAGGCCGACGATGATGCCGCGCGCCTCGCTGCGCCAGTGCGGCGCGAACAGCCCGGAGAAGGCCGGGACGATGTAGCAGCCGCCGTTGTCGTCGACCGTCCGGGCCAGGGTCTCGATCTCCGGCGCGGTGGAGATCAGCCCGAGGCCGTCCCGGAACCACTGGACGAGCGCGCCGGTGATCGCGATCGAGCCCTCCAGCGCGTACACCGCGGGCTCGTCGCCGATCTTGTAGCCGACGGTGGTGAGCAGCCCGTTCGCGGACTTCACCGGCGTGGTGCCGGTGTTCATCAGCAGGAACGCGCCCGTCCCGTAGGTGCACTTGGTATCGCCCGGGGAGAAGCACGTCTGCCCGAACAGCGCGGCCTGCTGGTCGCCGAGGGCGGCGCCGATCAGCACCCCGGGGAACACGCGGCGTGCCGTCCCGTAGGTCTCGGTGGACGACCGGATCTCCGGCAGCATCGCGGCCGGCACGCCGAAGAAGTCGAGCAGGCCGGCGTCCCAGGACAGGGTGCGCAGGTCCATCAGCAGGGTGCGGCCGGCGTTGGTCACGTCGGTGACGTGCACGCCGCCGTCGACGCCGCCGCTGAGGTTCCAGATCAGCCAGCTCTCCATCGTGCCGAACAGGACCTCACCGCGTTCGGCGCGCTCCCGGAGGCCGGGCGTGTGGTCGAGCAGCCAGCGGATGCGCGGCGCGGAGAAGTAGGCGGCCAGCGGCAGCCCGCTGCGCTCGGTGACCATCGCGGCGCCGGGGGCGCGGGCCAGCTCGTCCACCAGGGCGCCGGTGCGGGTGTCCTGCCAGACGATGGCGCGGCCGATCGGGACACCGGTCAGCCGGTCCCACAGGACGGTCGTCTCGCGCTGGTTGGCGATCCCGACCGCGGCGACCTGGTTCGCGGTCACCCCCGCCTGGGCGAGCGCCTCAGGGGCGATCCGCTCCAGGTTGCGCCAGATCTCCATCGGGTCGTGCTCGACCCAGCCCGGCTTCGGGAAGTGCTGCCGGTGCTCGCGCTGCGCGACCGACACCAGCCGGCCGCCGTGGTCGAACAGGATGCACCGCGTCGAGGTGGTGCCCTGGTCGATCGACATCACGTAGCGCTCGGTCACGGCCGGCCCCCTCCCTCCGGACGCGGCGCCGGGGCCGCGGCGTCACCAGCGCGAGCCCCCGAGGTCGCGGGAGACGGCGCGGGCCGCGTCCCGCACGTACCCGACGAGCCGCGGCTCGGGGACGCGCCGCGCGTCGCAGATCCGCTCGACCGCGCCGGAGATGCCGATGGCCCCGACCACCAGCCCCCCGTGCCCGCGGATCGGCGCGGCGATGCCGGCCTCGCCGATCGACAGCTCCTCGGTCTCGGCGGCCCAGCCGTTCTCCCGCACCCGGGTGGCGGCCCGTGCGAGTTCGCGCGGATCGGTGATGGTGCGCCGGCAGTAGGACTCCAGGACGGTGTCGCGGATGGACGCGGCGGCGTTGGCGTCGTGGGCGAGCAGCGCCTTGCCGAGGGCGGTGGCGTGCAGCGGCAGCAGCGAGCCGACGTCCATGGCCTGGAGGGTGTCGTCGGGCCGGAAGACGTGGTGGACGACCAGGACCTTGCCCTCCAGCAGGGTCCCGATGCGGACGGCCTCGCCGCTGCGCGAGGCGAGCGCGTCGGCCCAGTTGATGGCGCGGGACCGCAGCTCGTTGACGTCCAGGTAGCTGGTGCCGAGATGCAGCAGGGCGGCGCCGAGCTGGTACTTGCCGGTGCCGCCGTCCTGCTCGACGAAGCCGACGCGCTCCAGGGTGCGCAGGATGCCGTGCGCGGTGCCGCGGGCGAGCCCGAGCGAGCTGGCGACCTCACCGACGCCGAGCCGTCCCGAACTGGCGGCGAGCAGCCGCAGGATCGCGGCGGCGCGCTCGATCGACTGCACGGGTCCGGGCACGAATCCCAGGGTAGTTCTCTCGGCGGTGTGCCGACAATGTCGGCGCTTGTCGCGATTGTCGTCCCGTACGGTCCGAACTGCCCGGATTCTGTGATCTCGTGCACAGACTGGAGGGTAACCGGCGCCGGGCAACGGGGAAAGTGTTCGACATTGTCGGCAGCCTCCCGTTGTCGGCGGTTCATCCCCGACTTACCGTCTGGCCAGCCTCACGGGGCCTCGCGTCCACCCCACCTGCCGAGGAGAGCCCATGACGGAACGCACCGCGCAACGACCGAGAATCCCCTCGCTCGCCGGTGAGCTCGCGGCCGAGTTCGCCGGCACCCTGATCCTCATCCTGTTCGGCGTCGGCGTCGTCGCGCAGGTCGCCGCCGCCGGCATCGGCGACCACGACAGCATCGCCTGGGCCTGGGGGCTCGGCGTCACGCTCGGCGTCTACGTCGCCGCCCGGATCAGCGGCGCCCACCTCAACCCCGCCGTCACCATCGGGCTCGCCGCGTTCAAGGAGTTCGCCTGGCGCAAGACCGCGCCCTACATCGCCGCGCAGACGGCGGGCGCGTTCATCGCGGCGCTGCTCGTCCGCTGGAACTACAGCGAGGTGCTCGCCAAGGTCGACCCCGGCCACACCATCAAGACGCAGGGCGTCTTCTCCACCCTGCCCGGCAACGGCACCCTCCCGGTCGGCACCTGGGGCGCGTTCCGCGACCAGGTCATCGGCACCGCGATCCTGCTGTTCGTGATCAAGGCGCTGACCGACATCCGGAACTCGCCGCCGCTGGCCAACCTGGCCCCGTTCCTGATCGGCCTGCTGGTGGTCGCGATCGGGATGGCGTTCGGCACCGACGCCGGCTACGCGATCAACCCCGCCCGCGACTTCGGCCCCCGGCTCGCCTCGTTCCTCACCGGCTACGGCGGCGCGTGGCGGGACCAGTACGGCGACCTGTACTTCTGGGTCCCGATCGTCGGCCCGCTGATCGGCGGCGTCCTCGGCGTCGGACTCTACAAGGCCCTGATCGGGCGGTTCCTGCCCCCCGAGGAGCCCGCCCAGGACATCGCCAAGCCCGAACCGCAGTACGAGACGGCCTGACCGTCCCGCACCCTCATCCCAGGAGACCGCACGCATGGCCGACTTCGTCGGAGCCCTCGACCAGGGCACGACCAGCACCCGCTTCATGATCTTCGATCACGGCGGGAACGAGATCGCCCGCCACCAGCTGGAGCACGAGCAGATCCTGCCGCGGGCGGGCTGGGTGGAGCACAACCCGACCGAGATCTGGGAGCGGACCCGCGCCGTCGTCCAGACCACGCTGAACAAGGCGAACCTGGGCCACACCGACCTGGCCGCGTTCGGCATCACCAACCAGCGCGAGACGACCGTGGTGTGGAACCGGCGCACCGGCCGCCCGTACTACAACGCGATCGTCTGGCAGGACACCCGCACCGACCGCATCGCCGCCGCCCTGGAACGCGACGGCAAGGGCGACGTCATCCGCCGGAAGGCCGGGCTGCCGCCGGCCACCTACTTCTCCGGCGGCAAGATCCAATGGATCCTGGAGAACGTCGACGGGGTCCGGGAGGCCGCAGAAGCGGGCGACGCCGTCTTCGGCACGACCGACACATGGGTGCTCTGGAACCTGACCGGCGGGACGAACGGCGGCGTCCACGTCACCGACCCGACCAACGCCAGCCGCACCATGCTGATGGACCTGGAGACCCTCAGCTGGGACGACGAGCTCCTGTCGTTCTTCGGCATCCCCCGCTCCATGCTGCCGGAGATCAAACCGTCCTCGGCGCCCGCCGGATACGGAGTCACCCGCGCGGACGGCCCGCTCGGCGGCGAAGTCCCGCTGACCGCCGCCCTGGGCGACCAGCAGGCCGCGACCGTCGGACAGGTGTGCTTCGCACCCGGCGAAGCCAAGAACACCTACGGCACCGGCAACTTCCTCCTGCTCAACACCGGTGAGGAACTCGTCCGGTCCAAGAGCGGCCTGCTGACGACCGTCTGCTACCAGTTCGGAGCCGAGAAGCCGGTCTACGCGCTGGAAGGCTCGATCGCGGTGACCGGGTCGGCCGTGCAGTGGCTGCGCGACCAGCTCGGCATCATCTCCGGCGCCTCCGAAAGCGAAGCCCTGGCCCGGCAGGTCGACGACAACGGCGGCGTCTACTTCGTCCCGGCCTTCTCGGGCCTTTTCGCCCCCTACTGGCGCTCCGACGCGCGCGGCGCCATCGTCGGCCTGTCCCGCTTCAACACCAACGCCCACGTCGCCCGCGCCACCCTCGAAGCCATCTGCTACCAGTCACGCGACGTCGTGGAGGCGATGCGGGAGGACTCCGGCGTCTCCCTGGACGTCCTGAAGGTCGACGGCGGCGTCACCGCCAACGAGTTGTGCATGCAACTGCAGGCCGACATCCTCGGCGTCCCGGTCTCCCGGCCCGTCGTCGCCGAGACCACCGCCCTCGGCGCCGCCTACGCCGCCGGCCTCGCCGTCGGCTTCTGGAACACCACCGACGAACTCCGCCAGAACTGGAACGAGGACAAGCGCTGGCACCCCACCTGGGACGACGACCAGCGCCAGACCGGCTACGCCGGCTGGAAGAAGGCCGTCACCCGCACCCTCGACTGGGTCGACATCGACTGACCACCCCCGGGCCGCGGCCCCCAGCCGCGGCCCGGGCCGTCCTCCGGCCCCCACCCGCCACTAATCAGTTAACGAACTTCCTTCGGCTTTTTTTGGGAGAGAGCAGTGACATCCGTAGCCCTCGGTCCGCGGTACCGCGAGGACGCGCTGCGCGCCCTCGCCGAGGCCGAGTTCGACGTGCTGGTGATCGGCGGCGGCATCGTCGGTGCCGGCGCGGCCCTCGACGCGATCTCGCGGGGGCTGTCCGTCGCCCTGGTGGAGGCGCGGGACTGGGCGGCGGGGACGTCCAGCCGCTCCAGCAAGCTCATCCACGGCGGCCTGCGCTACCTCGAACAGCGCGACTTCGGGCTGGTGCGGGAGGCGCTGCGGGAACGCGGCCTGCTCCTGCACCGCCTCGCGCCGCACCTGGTGCGTCCCGTCCAGTTCCTGTATCCGCTGCGCAACCGGGTGTGGGAGCGGGCCTACGTCAGCGCGGGCGTCACCCTGTACGACACGATGGGCGGTAGCCGGGCACTGCCCCGCCACCGGCAACTGACCCGGCGCGGGGCGCTGCGCCAGGCGCCCGCGCTGCGCTCGGACGCACTGGTGGGCGCCGTCCAGTACTACGACGCGCAGGTGGACGACGCCCGCTACACGATGATGGTCGCGCGCACCGCGGCCCAGTACGGCGCGAAGGTCGTCACCCGGGCCGAGGCGACGGGGTTCCTGCGCGAGGGCGAGCGGGTCACCGGCGCCACGGTCGTCGACCTGGAGGGCGGCCAGGAAATCGCCGTGCGGGCCCGTCGGGTGGTGTGCGCGACCGGTGTGTGGACGGACGGCGCGCAGGCGATGACCGGCTCCCGGGCCGCGTTCGGGGTCCGCGCGTCCAAGGGCGTCCACCTGGTGGTGCCGCGCGACCGGATCCCGATGGAGACCGGCCTGATCACGCGGACGGCCAAAAGCGTGCTGTTCATCATCCCGTGGGGGCGGCACTGGCTCGTCGGCACCACCGACACCCCGCACGACGACGGGCCGGACGAGCCCGTCGCCGAGCACACCGACATCGGCTACCTCCTCGACCAGGCGAACGCCGTCCTTCGGACGCCGCTCACCCACGACGACATCGAGGGCGTCTACGCGGGGCTGCGGCCGCTGCTGTCCGGCGAGTTCGACGACACGACGCGGCTGTCGCGCGAGCACGCGGTCGCCGAGCCGGTCCCGGGCCTCGTCGTCGTCACCGGCGGCAAGTTCACCACCTACCGGGTGATGGCGCAGGACGCGGTGGACGCGGTCGCCGACGGCCTGGACGAGTCCGTGCCCGCGTCCGTCACCGCCCGGCTGCCGCTCCTCGGCGCGACCGGCTTCGAGGTGCTGTGGAACGAGCGGCGCCGCCTCGCCGCCGAGTCGGGGCTGCACGTCGCGCGGGTCGAGCACCTGCTGCGCCGCTACGGGGCGTGCGCCCTGGAGGTTCTGCGGCTCGTCGCCGACAGCTCGGCGCTCGGCGCGCCCATCCCCGGCGCCGAGGACTACCTGTGCGCCGAGGCCGTCTACGCGGTGACGCACGAGGGGGCCCTGCACCTGGAGGACGTCCTGGCCCGCCGGCTCCGGGCGGCGATCGAGGAGTGGGACGGCGGCGTGGCCGCGGCGTCCCGCGTCGCCGAACTGGTGGCGCCCGTCCTCGGCTGGGACGAGGAGGACGTCCACGACGAGATCAAGCGGTTCGTCCGGCGGACCGCCGAGGAGCGCCGCGGCGGCGCCGCCCACGCGGAGGCCGCCGCCTAGGCGAACGTCGCGGTCATCGCGGTGACCCCGCCGGGCCCCTCGATGGAGAGGTCCCCGTCCGGGGAGCCGGCCGCGACGAACGGCTGCCGCGCGTAGACGGGCCGGCGGGCGCGGAACGACAGCTCGCGCACCGTCCGGCCCGCCCGGCGCGGCAGTTCGAGGCAGAGGATCGCGAGCAGCGGCCCGTGCACGACGAGCCCGCCGTGCCCCTCCACTTCGGTCGCGTACGCCTCGTCGTAATGGATGCGATGGGCGTTGTAGGTAAGCGCGCTGAACCGGAACAGCAACACCGGATCAGCGGTGACCGGCAACATCCAAGGCGCCTTCACATCAGGGCTGGAAAACGAAACCTCGCCCGGCGAAGAATTGGCATCGCCGCTTCGGTAGACGAGATCCTGCTCCTCCACCGCGATCTCAGCGCCGTCCCGCAGAAAGACATGGCGGACGGTGACGAACAGCATTTCCCCACTGCGCCCTTGTTTCACGACCGTCGAGAGGAGCTCCGTCCTCCGGGTGACCGTGTCGCCGATCCGCAAGGGCTCCCGAATGCGAAACCGTCCTCCGGCGAACATGCGGCGCCGCTCAGGAAGGGGCGGCAGGAACCGCCCGTCGCGCGGATGCCCGTCCGGCCCGAGTTCCCGCTGCGCGGGCCGCTCCAGGAAGTGGACCCACTGCCACAGCGGCGGCAGCTCGTCCCCGGGCGGCTCGACGTCCAGCACCCCCGCGAGCGCCGCCGAGGGCGCCGCGTCGATGACCTCGGTCGCCTCCTGCGGCTCCGGCGCCCATCCCGCGATGTCGATCATCGGCTCATCGTCCCAGCCGGCGCGTCAGGCCGGGATGAGGGGGCAGTGGGTGCCCTTGTAGATGGTGGGGACGCACCGGTTGCAGTGGATGCACAGCGACGGGGTGGACCGGTCGGCGGCGATGCGGTTCACGAGGTCGGGTTCGCGGAGCAGGGCGCGCGCCATGGCGACGAACTGGAAGCCCTCCTCCATCGCCTTGTCCATGGTCTCGCGGGTGGTGATGCCGCCCAGCAGGACGAGCGGCAGGTCCAGTTCGGCGCGGAACCTGCGGGCGTGCTCCAGCAGGTAGGCGTCCTGGTACGGGTACACGCGCAGGAACCGCTTGCCGAACAGGCGCAGGCCGACGCGCATCGGCAGCTTGTAGCCGGCGGCGAACTCCGGGATGGGCATCTCGCCGCGGAACAGGTACATCGGGTTGAGCAGCGAGCTGCCCGCGGTCAGTTCGAGGGCGTCGACGGTGCCGTCGTCCTGCAGCGCGCGGGCGACGTACAGGCTGTCGTCGATCTCCAGGCCGCCGCGGACGCCGTCCCGCATGTTGAGCTTCGCGGTGATCGCGATGCGGTCGCCCACCTCGTCCCGGACGGCGCGGGCGATGCCGAGCGCGACCTTCGCGCGGTTCTCGATCGGCCCGCCGTACCCGTCCTTGCGCTTGTTGAGGCGCGGGCTGAGGAACGAGCTGGCCAGGTAGTTGTGCCCGAAGTGGATCTCCACGGCGTCGAACCCGGACTCGATCGCCAGCCGTGCGGCGTCGGCGTGCGCGCGGGTGATGCGCGCGATGTCGTCGGCCGTGGCGACCTTGGTGAACGCCATGCCGAGCGGGTTGAAGAAGCGCCCCGCCGAGATCGCGGGCAGCTTGTTGGAGCTGGCGTCCGCGACCGGCCCGGCGTGCCCGAGCTGCGCGGACGCGGCGGCGCCCTCGGCGTGCACGGCGTCGGTGAGCCGGCGCAGGCCCGGAACGGCCTCGGGCCGCATCCAGATCTGCCCCCGCTCCGTCCGCCCCTCGGGTGAGACCGCGCAGTAGGCGACGGTCGTCATGCCCACTCCCCCGGCGGCGGGCCGCCGGTGGTACTCGATCAGCTCATCGGTGACCAGGGACTCGGGCGCCATCCCCTCGAAGGTGGCCGCCTTGATCACCCGGTTGCGCAACGTCAGCGGCCCCAACCGAGCCGTCTCGAACACGTCCACACCAGCCTCCGTTCCACCCTCTTGAGTGAGAACCCCGATCCCCGAGTGAACAACCACCGGCTCTGGCTTGAACCTCGACCACCGGTCACGGGTCGGGCGGCCGGAGGGCGCCCAGCGCCCGGAGGCCGCCCGA
>NZ_JBFARO010000126.1:0-23022 GCF_040677125.1 Actinomadura sp. NPDC049382 | reverse complement strand
GCCCGCCGCCGCCCCCGTCTCACCCGACCTCGCACCCCCCGCCGCCCCCCGCGGCCGCGCACCGCCCTCCACCGCACGGATCTGAGCCATCTGTCCGCGGTGCCGCGCGCTCAGGCGCGGCGCCGACACCCCCGTGTGGAGGTTCCCTCTTGACGCGCGCCAACATGGTGCGGGCGATACTGGCGTTCGCCGTACTCGCCACATCCTTCTACTTCGCCTGGTCGAAACCGGCCCGCCTCGGTCTCGACCTGCGCGGCGGCACCCAGATCGTCCTCGAGACCCAGGACTCGCAGACCACCAAGGCCGACCGCGAGTCGACCGACCGCGCCCGGGAGGTCCTGCACCGCCGCATCGACGCGCTCGGCGTCGCCGAGTCGTCCATCACCCGGTCCGGCGACAAGCGGCTGATCGTGGAGCTGCCCGACGTCCAGGACCCGACCCGCGCCACCGAGGCGATCGGCAAGACCGCGCAGCTCACCGCGCACCCCGTGCTGCCCAACACCGGCAAGGCCGAGAAGGGGCAGCAGCTGATCCCGGACGAGAGCGGGCAGCAGATCCTCATCGGCCCCGCCGCGCTCACCGGCGCCGGCATCGGCGAGGCGAGCGCCTCCTACGACGCGCAGAACCTCGGCGGCTGGGCCGTCAACGTCGACTTCAAAGGCAGCGGCGGCAAGACCTGGGAGAAGCTGACCGCCAAGGCCGCCTGCGCCGTCGGCGACGAGCGGCGCGTCGCGATCGTGCTGGACGGCAAGGTCATCTCCTCCCCGCAGGTCACCCAGAGCGTGCCCTGCGGCGTCGGCATCACCGGCGGCTCCACCCAGATCACCGGCGACTTCACCGCCGGCGAGGCCAAGGACCTCGCGGCCCTCATCCAGGGCGGCTCGCTGCCCGTCCCCGTGAAGATCATCGAGCAGCGGGTGGTCGGCCCGACCCTCGGCGACGAGGCCATCGACGCCAGCGCCAAGGCCGCGATCATCGGCATCATCCTGACCGGCCTGTTCATCGTGGCCGTCTACCGCATCGTCGGCTTCCTCGCCACGCTCGCCCTCGCCGGCTACGCGCTGATCTCCTACGCGGCGCTCGTCGCGATCGGGGCGACGCTCACCTTGCCGGGCCTCGCCGGTTTCGTCCTGGCCATCGGCATGGCGATCGACGCCAACGTGCTGGCCTTCGAACGGGCGAGAGAGGAACGGGCGGCGGCACCGGGCCGCAGCGCGCGCAACGCGCTCGCCATCGGCTTCAACAAGGCGTGGTCGGCGATCGCCGACTCCGCCGTCACCACGCTGCTCGCGGGCGGGCTGCTGTTCTGGCTGGCCTCCGGGCCCGTTCGGGGCTTCGGTGTCACGCTGACCATCGGTGTGCTCGCCTCCCTCGTCTCGGCGATGCTGCTGAGCCGCGTGCTCACCGACGCCGCCGCCGCCCGGATGCCCAAGATCATGAAGGGCAGGGCCGGCGGGCTGGCCGGCCCCGGGCGGATCCGCAACTGGCTGGAGCGCAGCGGCCCCGACATCATGAAGCGCAGCCGGATGTGGATCGGGATCTCCGTGGTCGCGGTCGCCGTCGCGCTGACCGGGATCTTCGCCCGCGGGCTGAACTTCGGCGTGGAGTTCACCGGCGGACGCCTCGTCGAGTACTCCACCAGCCAGCACCTCGACATCGACAAGGCCCGCGCGGCCGTCGCCGACGCCGGGTTCCCGCGCGCCGTCGTCCAGACCTCCGGCCAGGACGACATCTCCGTCCGCACCTCCGACCTGACCAACGAGGAGGAGAAGCGGATCCAGGAGGCGCTCGCGAAGGAGGGCGGCGGCGCGACCAAGCAGCGCGACGAGCTGATCGGGCCGAGCCTCGGCGACGAGCTGCGCAAGAACGCGCTGATCGCCCTCGGCATCGCGCTGCTCGCGCAGCTGGCCTACCTGACGATCAGATTCCGCTGGACGTTCGCGAGCGGCTCGGTCCTCGCGATGTTCCACGACATCACGATCGTCACGGGCGTCTTCGCCTGGCTCGGCAAACCGATCGACGGGGTCTTCCTCGCCGCGCTGCTCACCGTCATCGGGTACTCGGTGAACGACTCCGTCGTCGTGTTCGACCGGATCCGGGAGCTGTGGGGGAACACCCCCAAGGGCCGGTTCGCCGACATCGCGAACCGGGGCACGCTGCAGACCGTCCCGCGCACGATCAACACCGGCATGGGCGCGCTGTTCATCCTCGCAGCCCTCGCGATCCTCGGCGGCGACTCGCTGACCGACTTCGCGATCGCCCTGCTGATCGGCATCGTCGTCGGGACGTACTCCAGCGTCTTCACCGCGACGCCGATCGCCGTCGTGCTGGAGCGCTTCGCGAAGGCCCCGCCGCCGCAGGGCAAGGCGAAGAAGCCCGTCCGCCGCACCGCGGACAGCTCCGGCGCCGTCGTGTAGCGCCCGCGTGCCGCCGGCGCCACCCGGCGCCGGCGGCACGCCCGCGCGGTCAGTGCGGGACGACGGATCGGTCGAGGAAGCCGTTCCGGCCCGTCACCAGGCAGATGATCAGCCGGTTGCCGGCCTCCCAGCCCAGCTTGTCGGGACCCGCCCACGCCATGTCGGCGATGTCGAACGGCGGGTCCGACCGCCACACCTTGACCGCCTGCTCGGCGCAGCCTTCCAGCGCCTTCCGATCCATCTTCGCGGTCCCCGGGTACTTGCCGCCGGGCATCGTGTAGAAGGCGAGCACCTCGTACTCGTGCTTCTCGGTGCAGGGGACGAGGGGCTGGTAGCCCTCGTCGTCCCACTTCTTGACGCAGTCTCCCGGCTGGAGCTCCGGCGTGTACCGCTCCTTGGTCTCCATGGTCTGGTCGAGGGACGCCGGGAGCAGGCCGGAGCCGGTGTAGCGCATGACGCAGGTGGCGGCGTGGTCGCCGTCCTTCCACGCCGCCTCGTCCGGCGGCGCGACGTGGAGCCGGAGGTCCTTGCCGTAGCGGCTCTTCTCCAGGAACTGCGTCCGCTCGCGGCACACCGTCCACGCCCGGTTGCCGACCTCCTCCCGGCCCGGGAACGGCACGTCCGGCAGCTCCGCCTCGGCGCCGACCTCGCCCTGGTGCGGCGTGGTGCACGGCAGCGGCCGCACGAACATGCCGGCGGGGCTCTCCTCGAACTCGCTGAAGCAGTCGCCCGGCCGCATCGAGGTGACCGCGACCTTGCCGTCCGCGCGGGCGGCGGGCACGGAGGTGTCCGGGGACAGCGGCCCGACGGTCACGACGACGGCGATGGCGGCGACCCAGGCCAGGGAGGCGGCGAGCCCGCCGACGGCCAGGCCGGTGCCCTTCTCGCCCCGGCGCCCGGTCTGGACGAAGGCGGCGACGGCGAAACCGACCGCGAGCAGGACCATGCCGAGCAGGCCCGCGACGAGCGCGACGATCGCCCACCGGTTCGTCCGCGGCCGGGCCGCGGTGGGCGGCGCGGCGAGAGGCCCGGTGAGGGGCCCGGCGAGGGGCTCGGTGAGGGGCGGGCCCGCCGCCGCCGGTGCGGTCGCGGGCGGGGGCGCGGCCGGCGCGTCCGGCGGCACCCAGGCGGGCGCGGTCTCGTTCGGCGGGTCGTCGTCGGGGGTGGTCATGGCGTCTCCGGAGGCGGGGGAGGGCAGTTCGTGCGGAGCGGTCGTTCGAGCGGGCTCACTTCGGCACCACTGATCCCCTCAGCAGGCCGGTGGTTCCGGTGACGAGGCAGGTGACCTGCCGGTTCTTCTTCTTCCAGTTGTCCAGGACCGGCGCCTCGACGTGCCGGCCCGCTTTCTGGCCGGCCGGGACGCGCGGCCCCGCGGGGCCGAACATCTTCTCCCAGCGGTTCCGGCACCCCGCGTCCGCGTCGCGTGCCACCGCGTCGTCGCCCGGCCACGCGCCGTCCCGCAGCGTGAAGAGGGCGTACACCTCGAACTTGTGCTCCAGACGGCAGTCGATGGCCGGTAGGAAGCCGCTGATCTGCCAGGTGGTGAGGCAGTCGCCGGGGAGGAGCCGCGCCAGCGGTGTCAGCACCGTCTCCTTGGCGTCGAGGAGCGGTGCGGTGAGCCGCTTCGGGCCGGGGTAGCGCAGGAGGCACACCACGTCGCGGTCGCCGTCCTTCCACGCCTTCTCGTCGGGACGGTCGGCGTACAGTTCGAGCCGGTTCCCGTAGGCGCTCTGCCTCAGGAACCCGGTGCGCTCGCGGCACTCCTTCCGGGCCATCTCCGCGACGGCCCGGTCGCCGGGGAACGCCGAGGCGGTCAGGGTCACCTCGGCGCCGATCTCCCCCTCGTGCGGCCGGTCGCAGGGCGAGGGCATGAGGAGCACCCGTGTCGACCGCTCTTCGAGCGCGTTGAAGCAGTCGCCGCTGCGCAGGTCGGACGCCCACGTCTTGCCGTGCGTGTCGATCCGGCGGGCCGTGTCCTCCACGCGGTGGGCGGCCATGACCGCCGCGACGCTGAAGACGGCGGCCCAGACGGCCGCCGCCACCAGCCCGGCGGCGGCGAAGCCCCTGCCCTTCTCGCCGCGGCGTCCGGCCTGGACGAGCGCGGCGATGCCGAAGCCGACCGCGAACAGGACCAGGCCGAGCAGGCCCGTGACGAGCGCGGCGACCGCTAACCCGTTCGTCCGTCGCCCTGCGGCGGGGCCGTCCGGGTCCGCTGGTTCGGGGGCGGTCATGGCAGCAGCGGCTTCGTCATGGGGCGCTTCTCGCTCTCGCCCAGGCAGACGACGGTGCGGATGCCGGACGTCCACTCGTCCTCCTCCGGCATCATCCAGGTGAGGATGTCCGGTGTGCGGCGCCCGCTGAACACCTTCTCGTAGCGCTTGTCGCAGCCGGCCTCCGCCCGCCGCTCGGTCGCCTTCGCGCCCGGGTACGGCCCGTCCTCGAGCCGGAAGACGGCGAAGACCTCCATCCAGTGCTCATCGGTGCACGCGAGGACGCGCTGGGCCGGCAGGTCCTCGCTCCACTTGCCGAGGCAGTCGCCGCGGGCGAGCTCGTGCCAGAGCTTGCGGTTGGGGTCAAGCGTCTCGGCGAGCGGTGCGCTGATCTTCCCGGTGCCCTCGTAGAGCATCAGGCAGACCGCCTCGCGGTCCCCGCTCCGCCAGGTCGGCCGGGTCGGCGTGATGACGTAGAGCTGCAGGTCCTCGGCGTACCTGCTCTTCTGGAGGCGGGCGAGGCGCAGGAAGCACGCGTCCTCCGCCTGCTGGAAGACCTCATGGTCGCCGGGGTAGTCGGTGCCGGGCAGGCGCAGGCTGGCACTGACCTCGCCCTGGTGCGGCCGGGTGCAGGGCAGCGCCGTCACCAGTGCCTGGACGTTCCCGTCGAAGCCGGTGAAGCAGTCGCCGACGCGCAGGAGGGAGGGCAGCACCCTGTCCTTCCCGGTGACGTGCCCGGACTCGTCGCGGTCGACGGTGAGCAGGGAGCCGACGGCCGCGGCGGCGGCGACCGCGGCGACGGCGACCCAGACGGCCGAGGCCGCCAGGCCGCCGGCGGCGAGGCCCCTGCCCTTCTCGCCGCGGCGTCCGGCCTGGACGAGCGCGGCGATGCCGAAGCCGACCGCGAACGGGACCAGCGCGAGGACGCCGGTGATCAGGGCGGCGATCGCCAGCCGGTTCGTCCGAGCGGGACCGGTCCGTGGCGGGAGGCCCGGCGGCGGTAAGGCGCCGGGCGGGGGTGCTGCACCGAGCGGAGGTGCGGGGGTGGATGAGGGTGCGGGGGTGGACGGTGGTGCAGGGGAGGGCGGCGGGTCGGCGGGGGCGTCGGGCGGAGCCCAGGCGGGGGCGGGGTCCTCCGGGAGGTCGTCAGCGGACGGTGGCGTGGTCACGGCGGAACGGTAGCCGGGGCCTCCGACAAAAGCGTCATTTCCGGCGTATGTCGATCAACTTGTGATCAAGCCTCCGGATGGCCGGGACGCCGCCCCGGCCATCCGTCCGGTCAGGCGAGCGGCGGCTGCGGCTCGTCGTTCTCCGCGCTGATCACCTGCATGACCGCGTTGATCAGCGCCAGATGGGTGAACGCCTGCGGGAAGTTGCCGAGGTGCCGGCCCGTGTGCGGGTCGATCTCCTCGGCGTACAGCTGCAGCGGGCTCGCGTACGACAGCAGCTTCTCGCACAGCGCGCGGGCCCGCTCCAGCTCGCCGATCATCACCAGCGTGCTGACCAGCCAGAACGAGCAGATCGTGAACGTGCCCTCATCGGACTCGAACCCGTCGTCGGTCTCCCCGGCCCGGTAGCGCAGGACGAGGTCGTCCTCCGACAGCTCGTCGGCGATGGCGAGCACGGTCTCGCGGACCCGCTTGTCGTCGGCGGGCAGGAACCCGAGCAGCGGGATCAGCAGCGCCGAGGCGTCCAGCGCCGTCGCGCCGTAGTGCGCGGTGAACACGCCGCGCTCGTCCAGCGCGTTCGCGAGCACGTCCGCGTGGATCTCGTCGGCGGCGGCCTGCCAGCGGCGCGCCCGGTCCTGGTCGCCGCGGATCCGGGCGAGCCGGGCACCGCGCTCGGCCGCCACCCAGCAGAAGACCTTCGAGGAGGTGAAGTGCTGCGGCTCGCCGCGCACCTCCCACATCCCGCAGTCGGGGGTGCGCCAGTTGGCGAGCGCGTCCTCCACCTGCTTGATGATGATCTTCCAGAGCCGGTCGTCGAGCCGGTCCCGCTTGCGCACGAACAGGTAGATGGAGCCGATGATCGCGCCCCACACGTCGTGCTGCGCCTGCATGTACGCCTCGTTGCCGATGCGCACGGGACGGGCGTTGCCGTACCCGGTGAGGTGCTCCAGCGTGGACTCCGGCAGCTCCTCCCGCCCGTCCAGGCCGTACATGATCTGCAGCTTGCCCTCGGCCGCCTCGGCGACGTCGGTGATGAAGTAGAAGAAGTCGTTGGCCTCCCAGTCGTAGCCGAGCGTGTAGAACGCCCACAGCGCCATCGTGGAGTCGCGGATCCAGGTGTAGCGGTAGTCCCAGTTCCGGTCGCCGCCCGGCGTCTCCGGCAGCGACGTCGTCGCCGCCGCCGCGACCGCGCCCGACGGCGCGAACGTCAGGCCCTTCAGCGTCAGCGCGCTGCGCTGCAGGTGGCTGCGCCACGGGTGGTCGGGGAAGCGGCCCCGGTCCAGCCAGTGCTGCCAGTGGTGGACGGTCCAGACGAGCCGCTCCTGCGCCTCCTCCCACGACGACGGCGCCGCGTGCTCGCTCCACGACAGCGCCACGAAGCGGGACTCGCCCTGCTTCAGCAGCGTCCGGGACGTGGCGAGCGACCCCTCGAACCCGACGTTCATGTCGGTGGTGAGCCGCAGCCCGATCCCGTTGCCGCGCGCGACCGCCTCGTGGTACCCGGCGCCGGTGTGCTCCCAGCGGGCGGGCGTCTGCCCGTAGTCGAACACCGGCATGCAGTCGAGCCGTACCTGGACCTGCCCGTTCACGCACCGCACCATCCGCAGCAGGACGTGGTCGGCGTCGTAGTCGGTGGGGGCCCTGCGGTGCGTGTGGGACCGCTCCGTCTCGTGGTGCCACGGGCCCATCAGCAGGGCGTCCGTCACCACCAGCCAGCCCCCGTGCACCCACCAGGTGGTCTCCATCACCATGGTGCCGGGGATGTACCGCTGCGCGGCGGGCACCTCGACGCCCGCCGGGCCGACCCGGAAGTACCCGGCGTCGCGGTCCAGGATCGACCCGAACACGCTCGGCGAGTCCATCTTCGGCAGGCACATCCACTCGATGTTCCCGCTCGGCGCCACCAGTGCGGTCGTCTCGCAGTCCGACAGGAACCCGAAATCGGCGATGGGGGCGAACGGATCTCCCGCCCGGCCGCCGGCGACCTTCGGCCTCACAACCTCACCTCCTTGATCCATCATTACCTCTCCCGAGCCATGGGCGCGCCAAGGCGGCCGGCCGCGTGCTCCCGGCGGCCGCCCCGGACGTGGGTGTGGCGCTGGTCTCGCCATTGGAATAGACCATTATCTGCGGTCTGAGCTGCGAAAACTCCCTCCGGCGCACCGGGCGCCGAGGAACCGCGGCGGGCGCGGGTACAGTCCCCGCAAACAGGGCAGCGGACCCGCTTCTGCCTGGGGGAACGCGACGGCGCGCACCCCCGGCGCGGCGGGCCCGGACCTGCCACTGGGTGGAACCGGAGCGAGAAGGAGCTCCCCGTGCCGAAGTTCGTGTACGACTTCACTGAGGGCAACAAGGACCTCAAGGATCTGCTGGGCGGCAAGGGCGCCAACCTGGCCGAGATGACCAACCTCGGACTGCCCGTGCCCCCCGGGTTCACGATCACCACCGAGGCCTGCCGGCACTACCTCGAGCACGGGAACCTGCCCGAGGGACTGGCGGACGAGGTGAACGCGCACCTCGCCGGCCTCGAGTCCGCGATGGGCAAGAAGCTCGGCCAGAGCGACGACCCGCTGCTGGTCAGCGTGCGGTCGGGCGCCAAGTTCAGCATGCCGGGAATGATGGAGACCGTCCTCAACGTGGGGCTGAACGACGAGTCCGTGCACGGGCTCGCCGCCCAGGCGGGCGACGAGCGGTTCGCGTGGGACTCCTACCGGCGGCTGATCCAGATGTTCGGCAAGACCGTGCTGGACATCGACGGCGACCTGTTCGAGGAGGCCATCGAGGACGCCAAGCGCGAGCGCGGCAGCGACAACGACGCCGACCTCACCGCCGCCGACTTCGAGGCGCTCGTCGGCCGGTTCAAGGCGATCGTGCGCGAGCAGGCCGGGCGGGACTTCCCGACCGACCCGCGCGAGCAGATGGACCTCGCCGTCAAGGCGGTGTTCGACTCCTGGAACGCCGACCGCGCGATCCTGTACCGGCGGCAGGAGCGCATCCCCGTCGACCTCGGCACCGCCGTGAACATCTGCTCGATGGTCTTCGGCAACATGGGCCTGGACTCCGGTACGGGCGTGGCGTTCACCCGCGACCCCGCGTCCGGCCAGCAGGGCATCTACGGCGACTACCTGCAGAACGCGCAGGGCGAGGACGTCGTCGCCGGCATCCGCAACACGGTGCCGCTGACGGAGCTGGAGCGCATCGACAAGGCGTCCTACGACCGGCTCCTGCAGATCATGGAGACGCTGGAGAACCACTACCGCGACATGTGCGACATCGAGTTCACGATCGAGCGCGGGAAGCTGTGGATGCTGCAGACCCGGGTCGGCAAGCGGACCGCCGCCGCGGCGTTCCGCATCGCCTGCCAGCTGCTCGACCAGGGGCTCATCGACGTGGACGAGGCCGCCCGCCGCGTCACCGGCGACCAGCTCGCGCAGCTGATGTTCCCCCGGTTCGCGAGCCGGGTGGACGGCGTCCAGAAACTGACCAAGGGCATGAACGCCTCGCCGGGCGCGGCCGTCGGCAAGGCCGTGTTCAGCTCCGCCCGCGCCGTGGAGCTGGCCGACCGGGGCGAGGACGTGATCCTCGTGCGCCGCGAGACCAACCCCGACGACCTCGCCGGCATGGTCGCCGCGAAAGGCGTGCTGACCTCGCGCGGCGGCAAGACCTCGCACGCCGCCGTCGTCGCCCGCGGCATGGGCAAGACCTGCGTGTGCGGCGCCGAGGAGCTGGACGTCGACGTCAAGAACGGCCACTTCACCGCCCCCGGCGGCGTGACCGTGTCCGAGGGCGACGTCATCTCGATCGACGGGTCGTCCGGCGACGTCTACCTCGGCGAGGTGCCCGTGGAGGACTCGCCCGTCGTCCGGTACTTCGAGGGCGAGCTGGCGCCCGACGGCGACGACCTCGTCACGGCCGTCGACCGCGTGATGAGGCACGCCGACGCGCGCGCCGCGCTGAAGGTCCGCGCGAACTCCGACAACCCGGAGGACTCGGCGCGGGCCCGCCGGTTCGGCGCCGCCGGCATCGGGCTGTGCCGCACCGAGCACATGTTCCTCGGCGACCGGCGGCAGCTGATCGAGGAGCTCGTGCTCGCCGCGGACGACGCCGAGCGGCAGGCCGCGCTGGACGCCCTGGAGCCGCTGCAGCGCGGCGACTTCGAGGGCATCTTCGCGGCCATGGACGGGCTGCCCGTCACGATCCGCCTCATCGACCCGCCCCTGCACGAGTTCCTCCCCGACATCACCGAGCTGTCGGTCAGGGTCGCGCTCGCGGGCGAGGACGCGGACCCCAAGGACCGGAGACTGCTCGAGGCGGTCAACCGACTGCACGAGCAGAACCCTATGCTCGGACTGCGCGGCGTGCGGCTCGGTTTGGTGATTCCCGGCCTGTTCGCCATGCAGGTGCGCGCGATCGCCGAGGCCGCGGCGGCGCGCCGCCGCGCGGGCGGCGACCCGCGCCCGGAGATCATGATCCCGCTCGTCGGCGCGGTGCAGGAGCTGGAGGCCGTCCGCGACGAGGCCCGCGGCATCCTCGCGCAGGTGCGGGAGGCCACCGGCGTGGACGTCCCGGCGCTGGTCGGCACCATGATCGAGCTGCCGCGGGCGGCGCTGACCGCCGGGCAGATCGCCGAGGCCGCCGAGTTCTTCTCCTTCGGCACCAACGACCTCACCCAGACGACGTGGGGCTTCTCCCGCGACGACGTCGAGGCGGCGTTCTTCTCCCGCTACCTGGAGCTCGGCATCTTCGGGGCGTCGCCGTTCGAGACCCTCGACCGGGAGGGCGTCGGGCGGCTCGTCCGGATCGCCGCCGAGGAGGGCCGCCGGGCCCGTCCGGGCCTCAAGCTCGGCATCTGCGGCGAGCACGGCGGCGACCCCGACTCGGTGCACTTCTGCCACGAGGTCGGGCTGGACTACGTGTCCTGCTCGCCGTTCCGCGTCCCCGTCGCCCGGCTGGAGGCCGGCCGCGCGGCGATCGCGGCGGCGGACGCCGCGGGCGGCGCGAAGGGCGGCAGCGACAGCCGCTGACACACCCGGCGGGCGGCCGGTTCCCTCCGGCGGGGAACCGGCCGCCGAAGGCCGTGTGGGGTCGGTAACACGCGGTACCCCCGAACTTCGGGCGCGCGCCGGACCATCTCACCTAGTGTGTCCGATGCGATGACGTTGGAAGTGGAATTGCCGGAGCCCCAGCCCGAAGAGCCCGCCGCCGAGACCCCGGACGGCCCGCGCCGGCGCCGCCGCCGCTCGCCCTGGTTCACGGTTCCGGTGAGCATCGTCCTCGGGCTGCTCGCGATCGCCGTGCTGACGCCGCTGACCGTCGGCACCCGGATCTGGTACCAGGCCCGGCAGGACGAGCGCCCCCGCTCCGACGCGATCATCGTGCTGGGCGCCGCGCAGTACAACGGGCGGCCGTCCGAGACGCTGAAGTGGCGGCTGCAGCACGCCCTGGAGCTGTACCGCGACGGCGTCGCGCCCGCCATCGTCACCGTCGGCGGCAAGGCCCCCGGCGACAACTACACCGAGGCGGGCGCCGGGCGCGCCTGGCTGATCGAGCAGGGCGGGGTGCCCGCGACCAAGGTCTTCTCGGTGCCGGTCGGCCGGGACACGCTGGAGAGCCTCAAGGCCGTCGGCGCCGAGTTCGACCGGCACCACTGGTCGTCCGCCGTGATCGTCACCGACCCGTGGCACGGGCTGCGGTCCAAGAAGATGGCGGAGGACCAGGGCATCGAGGCGGCCGCGTCGCCGACGCGGAGCGGCCCCAGCGTGCAGACCCGCGACACGCAGTTCAACTACATCGTCCGGGAGACCGGCGGCTACCTGTCGTACGTGCTGCTGGGCAAGAGCGTCCAGGTGCCGGACGAGACCATCAAGCGCATCCGCATCGACCCGTCCGGGACGCCGGGCCCGTCGTCCTCCGGGACGCCGGGGGCGCCGTCCTCGGCGCCGCCGAGCCGCTGAACCGGCCGCGCCCGCTTACCCTGGATAGGGCCATGACGAGCAACGACACCGCGGGCTACCGCGACACGGCGGGCTACGGCGCCCGCGACCGGCGGCGCTGGGCGCCGGAGCCGGCCAAGCGCCGCGACCGGACGGCCTTCGAGCGCGACCGCGCCCGCGTCCTGCACAGCGCCGCGCTGCGGCGGCTGGCCGCCAAGACCCAGGTCGCCTCGCCCGGCGCCGACGCGGTGGCCGACACGGTGCAGAGCCTGCGCACCCGGCTCACGCACTCGCTGGAGTGCGCGCAGGTCGGCCGGGAGCTCGGCAAGTCCCTCGGCTGCGACCCCGACCTGGTCGAGGCGGCGTGCCTGTCGCACGACATCGGGCACCCGCCGTTCGGCCACAACGGCGAGAGCGCCCTCGACGTCGTCGCCCGCGACTGCGGCGGCTTCGAGGGCAACGCGCAGAGCCTGCGCGTGCTGACCCGGCTGGAGCCGAAGTCGTTCGCGCCGGACGGCCCGCCCCTGCACGGCCGCAGCGTCGGGCTGAACCTGACCCGCGCCGCGCTGGACGCCGCGATGAAGTACCCGTGGACGCAGGCCGAGGCGGTCAACGGCAAGTTCGGCGTCTACCCCGACGACCTGGACGTCGCCGCCTGGGTCCGGGAGGGCGCGCCGGAGGGCCGGACGTGCTTCGAGGCCCAGGTGATGGACTGGAGCGACGACGTCGCCTACTCCGTCCACGACCTGGAGGACGCGCTGGTCGCCGGGCACATCGACTTCGCCCGGCTCGCCGACCCGGCCGAGCGCCGCCTCGTCGCCGCCACCGCCGCCAAGCTGTACTGCCCGGACGCCGACCTCGCCGAGCTGGAGGAGCGCTTCACCGCGCTGCTCGCCGAGCCCTACTGGCCGGACCGCTACGACGGGACGCCGCGCAGCCTCGCCGCCCTGAAGAACCTCACCAGCACGCTGATCGGCCGGTTCTGCCTGGCCGCCGAGTCGGCGACCCGCGCCGCCTACGGGGACCGGCCGCTCACCCGGTACGCGGCGGAGCTGATCGTCCCGCGCGCGCAGCGGCTGGAGAACGCCCTGCTCAAGGGGATCACGGCGCACTACGTGTGGATCAGCCACGAGGAGGTCCGGGCCCGGCAGCGGACGCTGATCACCGAGCTGGCCGAGCTGATGCTGGCCGGCGCGCCCGAAACGCTCGACCCCGGATTCCGCGCCGCGTTCACCGAGGCCGCCGACGACGCGGCCCGGCTGCGCGCCGTCATCGACCAGATCGCCTCGCTGACCGACCTGTCCGCGATCGCCCGGCACCGCATGCTGGGCGGCCGTCCGCGCTGATCGGCGGGCCCGCCGGGGCCGCCGCCGCCCCGCGTCCGCGCGCCGACGCGCGCCTTCGGCCCTTGTTTCCCCCATGGCGCCGCTGTAGCTATAGCTACAGGTCAACTACAGGAGGTCGCCATGCCCGAGGAGACGTTCGTCATCGCCGGAGCGAGCCTGGCCGGCGCCAAGGCGGCGGAGACGCTCCGCGCGGAGGGCTTCGAGGGCAAAGTCCTGCTGATCGGGGACGAGATCGAGCGGCCCTACGAGCGGCCGCCGCTGTCCAAGGGCTTCCTGCTGGACAAGGAGCCGCGCGACAAGGCGCACGTCCACGAGGCGGACTGGTACGACAAGCACGACGTGGAGCTGCGGCTCGGCACCTCCGTCGCGTCCATCGACCGGGCCGCGCACCAGGTGCGGCTGTCCACCAAGGAGCCGGTGGGCTACGACCGGCTGCTGCTGGCGACGGGCTCGTCCGTGCGCCGGCTGGAGGTGCCGGGGTCCAAGCTGCAGGGCATCCACTACCTGCGCACGATGGCCGACTCGGCGGCGCTCAAGCAGGCGTTCGCGCACGGCGGCCGGCGCGTCGTGGTGGCGGGCGCGGGCTGGATCGGGCTGGAGACGGCCGCCGCCGCCCGCGCCCACGGCAACGAGGTGACGGTGATCGAGCCGGAGCCGGCGCCGCTGCACGCCGCGATGGGGCCCGAGCTCGGCGGGATGTTCGCCGACCTGCACCGCGAGCACGGCGTCGACCTGCGGCTGGACCAGGGCGTCGCCGGGTTCTGGGGCGCCGGGCAGGTGTCGGCCGTGGTCACCTCCGGCGGCGCCGAGGTGCCCGCGGACGTCGTGGTCGTCGGCATCGGCGTGCGGCCCAACACCCGGCTCGCGGAGGAGGCGGGCCTGGAGGTGTCCGACGGGATCCTCGTCGACCAGTCGCTGCGCACCTCCGATCCCGACATCTTCGCCGCCGGCGACGTCGCGAACGCCTACCATCCGCTGCTCGGGCGGCGGATCCGGGTGGAGCACTGGGCGAACGCGCTGAACGGCGGGCCGGCCGCCGCCCGCGCCATGCTCGGCCAGGACGTCGTCTACGACCGGATCCCGTACTTCTTCACCGACCAGTACGACCTCGGCATGGAGATGTCGGGCGTCGCGGCGCCGGGGGAGTACGACGAGGTCGTGTACCGGGGCGACCGCGCGGCCCGCGAGTTCATCGCGTTCTGGCTGTCGGGCGGGCGGGTGGTCGCCGGGATGAACGTCAACGTGTGGGACGTCACCGGGGACGTCCAAGCGCTGATCCGCTCGCGGCGCCCGGTGGACGCCGCCCGCCTCGCCGACCCCGCGGTGCCGCTGGCCGATCTCGCCTGATCCCGGCCGCGGACGGTCGGCCGGATGGCGACGAGGAGATCGCGGCGCTCGGCCGGGCGCGGCTCGCGGTCACCGCGGCGTTCACCCCGCGCGGGCTCGTCGCCGCCGCCTGGGTCGCCCGCATCCCGCAGATCAAGGAGCGGCTCGGGCTGAGCGAGGGCGCGATGGGCGTCGCGCTGCTCGGCGCCCCGGTCGGGGTGGTGGCGGCGGTCCGGTTCGCGGGGTGGGCCGTCGCCCGGTGGGGCAGTCGGGCCACGACCCTCGGCGCCGGTCTCGCCGCCGCGGCGTCGCTGGTCCCGATCGGTCTCGCCTGGAACCTGCCCGCGCTGGTCGGGCTGATCGTGCTGCCGGCCCCGGCGGCGGCTGCGGCGGAGGGCTGACGGCGCGCCCCCTTGATCTTTTAGCGGGGTTCCGACTTTCGGATATGTCCTACTCAGGTAAGGTCTGGGCAAGTGAGCACCTTGCAGCGGTCGAGACCGGTCGATTCGGTCTCGTCCGCCCCGGCATACCGGACATTCCTCCGCGAATTGCTGAGTTTCGGCTTCGTGGGGTGCGTCGGCACGCTCATCATGATCTTCGGTGCCAACCTGATGCGCGCCTGGCTCGGCGGCAGCCCGGTCATCAGCGTGGTCGTCCCGACCGTGGTGTCGACGCTGACGTCCTACCTGCTCAACCGGCACTGGACGTTCCGCCACCGGGACAGCGACGGCTCCGGCCGCGAAGTCGCGATCTTCTTCGCGCTGAACGGCGTCGGCCTGCTCATCCAGGTGCTGTGCACCGGCTTCACCTACTACACCCTCGGCCTGCACGGCGGCATCGCCTACAACCTCGGCCTGCTCGCCGGCGTCGGGCTCGGCGCGGCGTTCCGCTACTGGTCGTACAAGAAATGGGTGTTCACGCCGGCGGCGGCCTGACATGGCCCGCCTCGACGACGAGTGGGCGGAGCACCGCCCCGCCGTGTTCGGCGCCGCCTACCGCATCACCGGCAGCGTCGCCGACGCCGAGGACATCGTCCAGGACGTGTGGCTGCGCGCGTCGGCGCGCGGGACGCTGGACGACGTCCGCGACCTGCGCGCCTGGCTGATCACGGCGGCCGCGCGCCGCGCCTACGACGTGCTCGGCTCCGCCCGCGCGCGCCGCGTCGACTACGTCGGGCCGTGGCTGCCCGAACCGCTGCCGACCGGGCCGGACGCCGCCGAGCCGGTGCTGCTGGACGAGACCGCCGGCACCGCGATGCTCGTCGTGATGGAGGAGCTGTCGCCGCCCGAGCGGGTCGCGTTCGTCCTGCACCAGGCGTTCGGGGTGCCCTACGACCAGATCGCCGGGGTGCTCGGGAAGTCGGCCGCCGCGTGCCGGCAGCTCGCCTCGCGGGCGCGCCGCAAGGTCGCCGCGGCGCTGTCGTCCCGCCCGGCGTCCCCGAAGGAGCGCGCGGCGGTGCTGGCGGCGTTCCGGGACGCCTACGAGCGCGGCGACGAGGCGGCGCTGCTGGCGCTGCTCGACCCGGACGCCGCCTACACCACCGACGGCGGCGGCCGCGTCTTCGCCGCCCGCAAGGTCATCGCGGGGGCGGGCCGGGTCGCGACCGCGCTGCTGCGCGTCGCCGCCCGCAACGCGCTGCGGCTGGAGTTCGCGGAGATCAACGGCCGGCGCGAACTGCTGGCGATCAGGGACGGCCGGCTGTTCGCCGTGGACATCGTGGAGGTCGCGGACGGCCGCGTCACCGCCGTCCGCCGCGTCCTCAACCCCGACAAGCTCGCCGCCGTCCGGCGCGCGGCGGCGGGACCGCGGCTCAGCGGCCCGCCGGAATGACCTTCTCGGTCCGGGCCGCGGCCTCGGCCAGCACGCCGGCGAGGTCCTGCCCGGTGGCCTGGGAGAAGATCACCTGGTCGACGCCGCGCTCGGCGGCGCGGCCGACGACGTCGACGACCTCGTCCACCGACGGCGAGCCGGGGAGCAGGGCCAGCGACGTCTTCTCGATCTCGGCGTAGTCGCGCCCCTCGCGCTCGCAGTGCTCCCGCAGCACCTCCAGCTTGCGGGGCAGCTCGTCGCCGTCGAAGAGGTTGCACGCGTCGGCGTACTTGGCGACGAACCGCAGCGTCTTCTTCTCCCCGCCGCCGCCGACCAGGACCGGCGGGTGCGGGCGGCGCAGCGCGGGCGGCGAGTTCAGCGGGCGCTCCAGCCGGTAGTGCTCGCCCTCGAACGCCGACTCGTCGCCTTGCCACATCTGGTGGGCGAGCCGCAGCGTCTCCTCCAGCCGCTCGAACCGCTCGGCGGTCGGCGGGAACCGGACGCCGAGGCCGCGCGACTCCTCCTCGTTCCAGGCCGCGCCGATGCCGAGCCACGCGCGCCCGCCGGACAGCACGTCCAGCGTCGTCACGGTCTTGACCAGGATCCCGGGGTGCCGGTAGGTGACGCCGGTGACCATCGTCCCGAGGGTGATCCGCTCGGTCAGCGCCGCCGCGTAGGCGAGCGCGGAGTAGCCCTCCAGCATGGGCTCCTCCGCCGGGCCCACCCCGGTGATCTGGAAGAAGTGGTCCATCACCCAGAACGAGCTCAGCCCGCCCTGGTCGGCCTCGCGGGCCATCCGGCCGAACGTCGGGGCGATCTGCTCCGGCCCGCCGGGGAAGGTGAAGCTGGGAACCTGTAGTCCGATGCGCATGGCAGTCCCTGGTGGTCGTGTGTCCGCTCTTTCCTCCACTGTGCGACCTGGAGCGCGCTCCAGGTCAAGCGGCCTCGCCGGGCGCGCATTGACCTGGAGCGCACTCCAGGTGGAATCCTGGAGGACGTGAGCTCCTACTCTCCGGCGGAGACCGCCGACAAGAGCGGCTTCAGCATCGACACCCTGCGCTACTACGAGAAGATCGGCCTGCTGCCGGGCATCGCCCGGAACGCCGCCGGCCGGCGGGTGTTCAGCGACGACGACCTCGCCTGGCTCCACATGCTGCGCTGCCTGCGCGGGACCGGGATGCCGATCGCGGAGATGCTGCGCTACTCCGAACTGGCCCGCGGCGGCACCGGGACGTTCCAGGAGCGCCTCGACCTGCTCGAAGAGCACGACCGCCGGGTGGAGGAGCAGATCGCCGCCCTGCGCGAGCAGCAGGCGCAGATCAAGATGAAGATCGGCCTCTACCGCGACGCGGTCTGCGAGCCCGCCCCCGCCTCCGCCTGAACCAGCACGCCCTCGGCCCGCGCCCACACCTCCACCGGGTCGAACGCGTCCGCCCGCCAGGCATGGGCGCGGATCGTGCCGCGGTCCCGGAACCGGCGCATGATCGCGACGTGCGGCGGCCAGCCGACGAAGCGGCGCAGCGCGGCCTCGTCCGTCCAGACGGAGACCGATCCGCACCGCCGCTGCCGGGGCCGCGACCAGAGCCACAGGCCGACGGCGCCTTCCAGGTCCGGCCAGGACCGGCGGAGCGCCATGCCCGCGCGGAAGACGGACGGCAGGTCGCGCGCGTGCGCGCAGGTGAAGTCGGTGACGCTCACCAGGACCGGCCCCGCGGCGGCGGCCGGACCGGCCTGCCAGGGGCTTCTCAGTGACCCGCTCTTCAGTGCCCCGCTGTTCAGTGCCCTGCTCTTCAGTGCCATGAGGGGTCCCGTCCCAGCAGGGCGAGCAGCCGCCGGCGCGGGGCCGCGCCGGCGGGGGACGGCAGGGCCGCGGCGAACGCGTCGGCGGGGCCCCGGCCCTCGGCGGGGACGAGGGCGGCGACCTTGAGCGACGCGGCGACGAGGTCGTCCGCCGGCTCCCACGGGACGCCGATCGCGGCGGCGACGTCCCACGCGTGGACGACCAGGTCGACGAGGTGGAAGGCGATCGCGAGGGCGGCCGGGAAGCGCCCGCCCAGCTCGGGGAGGGCCAGTTCGGCGTCCAGGGCGACGTCGGCGAAGGCGCGGGCCACGAGGTCCGCACTGGCCGCCGCAGCGGCGTACGGATCGTCCTCGAGGTCGCCGCCGCGCCAGTCGGACAGGCGGTCGCCGCCGCCCCGGGCCGCCGCGGCGAAGCCCTCGTCCTGGCCGACCTGGTGGCGCAGCAGGCCGTGCAGGGTCCAGTCCGGGCACGGCGTGGGCAGGACGAGCGCGTCCGGCTTCACCTGCGCGACGGCCGACAGGTAGAGGTCCGCCGCTCTGCGGTCCAGCGGGCGGAAGTCGGTGGTCGAGAGTTCGGTCATCAGATCCATGCGGCCACGCTAGGAAGGTCCAGAGGCCCAGGTAAAGGGCCAAAAACGCGTGAAATGACTGAGCCGATTTAAGGTGGGCCCTCGTGGACCTGAATGTGAGCCTGGTGGGCCGCCGCGACCTCGCCGGGCAGATCTACGCGCAGCTGCGCGCCGCGATCCTGGACGGGCGGCTGCGCGCCGGCGAGGCGGTGCCCCCGACCCGGGAGCTGGCGCGGCGGCTCGCGATCTCCCGCAACACGGTCGCGGCCGCCTACGACCGGCTCGCCGCCGAGGGCTTCCTGGAGAGCAGGCTGGGCGCCGGGACGTTCGTCCGGGAGACCGGGTCCGCCGCGCGGGGCGCCCCGGCGGCGTCGCCGCTGCGGCCCCGGGCGCGCTGGGACGAGGTGGCCGTGTGGCCCCGGCCGATGCCCGGGATCCGGTGGGACTTCCGCGCCGGGCTGCCCGACGCGGCGCTGTTCCCCTACGAGGCGTGGCGGCGGATCATGGCGGGCCTGCTGCGCCCCTCGGCGCTCGGCGACCCCGGCGCGGCGGGCGACCCGGCGGGGCTGCCCGCGCTGCGCGAGGCCATCGCCCGGCACGTCGGGGTCTCCCGGTCGGTGCGGGCGGCCGGCCGCGACATCGTGGTCACCTCGGGGACGCAGCAGGCGCTCGACCTGATCGTCCGGGTGCTCCTCGAACCCGGCGACACGGTCGCCGTCGAGGACCCGGGGTACCCGCCCGTCCGGATGCTGCTGGCCGCCGCCGGGATGCGGGTCCGGGGCGTGCCGGTCGACGCGGAGGGCTGCGCGTGGACGCGCTGCCCGGTGACGCGCGGGCCGTGTACGTCACGCCGTCCCACCAGTTCCCGCTGGGCATGCCGATGTCGCTGCCGCGCCGCCGGGCCCTGCTGGACTGGGCGCGCCGCCGCGACGTGGTGATCGTCGAGGACGACTACGACACCGAGTACCGGTACGGGGGACGGCCGATCGAGCCGCTGCAGAGCCTGGACGAGGACGGCCGCGTGCTCTACACCGGCACCTTCTCCAAGATCATGCGGCCGGTGCTGCGGCTCGGGTTCCTGGTGGCGCCGCCGTCCCTGCACCGCGCGTTCCGGATGGCGCGGTACGTCTCGTCCTGGCACGCCGAGCTGCCGGCGCAGGCGGCGCTCGCCCGGTTCATCGACGAGGGCCTGCTCGCCCGGCACATCCGCAGGTCGCGCCGCGCGTACCGGGCCCGGCACGAGCGGATCGCCGGGCTGCTCCCGGAGCTGTTCGGCGACCGGCTCGCCGTCGTCCCGGCGGAGGCGGGGCTGCACCTGAGCGCCGTCCTGCCGGCCGGGACCGACGACGCCGCGATCGCCGCGCGGGCGCTCGGCGCGGGCGTCGGGCTGTTCCCGCTGTCGGAGTTCGCGGTCACGGGGCCGGCGGCCCCCGGACTGGTCTTCGGGTACGGCGCGGTGGAGCTGCCCGCGATCGAGGCGGGCCTGCGCAGGCTGCGCGCCGTGGCCGGCGACTAGAACTGCGGGCGGCTAGCGGCGGACGGGGGTGACGCGGCGGCCGTCGGCGCCGAAGAACAGCACGCGGTCGAAGTCGACGGTCAGCGCCACGTGGTCGCCGCGGTCGGGACGGTCGCCGGGCGCGATGCGGAACACCAGGTCGGAGCGCCGGTGGTGGCCGGCGTGCTCCTCGGCGAGGCCCTCGTCGGGGGCCGGCTTGCCGAGCATCTCGCGCAGCCGGTCCCGCCAGCCGGCGGGCTCCGCCTCGTGGGACGGGGCGCGCGGCGGGCGCCCGACCTCGGACGCGTCGATCGTGGGGATGCCCGCCTCGGCGTAGGCGAGCCACTCGTGCCCGTGGAACTCCAGCGCCCTGACCTGCCCGGACAGCACCGACCCGTGCGGCGCGGGGGCGCCCGGCGCGATCGGCATCAGGGTGTCCGGCCGGATCCCGACGATCACCGCCTGGCCGTGGTGGCTGATCAGCGAGGACGCGCGCGGGTCGTCCCACGGGACGGTCAGCCGCTGCGGCCCGAAGTCCAGCAGCAGGCCCTCGCCCTCGATCGCCCACAGGGTGGCCTGGAGCAGGTTGATCGGCGGGGAGCTGAGGAACGCGGCCACGAACACCGTCGCCGGGTCCTCGTAGATCTGCTCGGGGGTGCCGACGTCCTCCAGGACGCCGTCGCGCAGCACCGCCATGCGGTCGGCCATCGTCATGGCCTCGACCTGGTCGTGGGTGACGTACACGGTGGTGGTGCCGGTGGAGCGGACCAGCGCGGCGATCTCGACCCGCAGCTCGGTGCGCAGCCCCGCGTCCAGGCTGGACAGCGGCTCGTCCATCAGGAACAGCGACGGCTCGCGGATGAGCGCCCGGCCGATCGCGGCGCGCTGCCGCTGGCCGCCGGACAGCGTGCGCGGCAGCCGGTCGATCATCGTGTTGAGGCCGAGGGCGCGGGCCAGCTCGACGACCTTCGCGCTCGCCTCGGCGCGGTCGTCGCCCGAGACCTCCAGGGGGAACATCATGTTCCCCTTGACGGTGCGGTGCGGGTAGAGCGCGCCCTCCTGGAACACCATGGCGACGTTGCGCTCGCGCGGCGGCAGGTCGTTGGCGACGGTGCCGTTCAGCCACAGGTCGCCGCCGGTGATCTCCTCCAGCCCGGCGATCATCCGCAGGATGGTCGACTTGCCGCAGCCGGACGGCCCGAGCAGGACGAACAGCTCGCCGTCGTTGATGCGCAGGCGGACGTTCCGGACGGCGGTGTGCCCGCCCGGATACACCTTGTCGACGCCGTCGAGCACAACATCCGTCATCGCGTCCGCCTGGGTGTGAGCAAAATCTCGGTTCGCCATCACATCGCGCGACAGTCCGGGTTGTCCAGACTAAATCCGTACTTGGCGGGGGTCGTTCCGGCCGAGTCCGGCCATGGACCATGGCATTTGCCCCAAGGTAGGACGTTCCCGGCTTTCCGGAGGACGTCCCCGGACGGCCTCCCCGGGGCGGGTGCGCGGCCGGTTCGGACGGGGAAGCGCCGGATGTCGCGGGCCCGCCGTAGACTCCTTCGTCGTGGCAGGCCGGATTCGCAATGAGGACATCGCACTCGTCCGAGAGCGCGCGTCCATCGACGCCGTGATCGGCGAGTACCTGCAGCTTCGCAGCGCGGGCGGTGGCAACCTCAAGGGCCTCTGCCCCTTCCACGACGAGAAGTCCCCGTCGTTCAACGTGACCCCCTCCCGCGGCCTGTACTTCTGCTTCGGCTGCGAGGCGGGCGGCGACGTCATCAAGTTCGTGCAGGAGATCGAGCACCTGTCGTTCTCCGAGGCCGTCGAGCGGCTCGCCGCCCAGGCCGGCATCCAGCTCCGCTACGAGGAGGGCGGCGGGCGCGGCCCCCGGCAGGACGGCGGCCAGCGCGCCCGCCTGATCGAGGCCCACAAGGCCGCCGCCGAGTACTACACCGGGCAGCTGGAGTCCCCGGAGGGGGCGATCGGGCGCAAGTTCCTGTCCGAGCGGGGCTTCGAGGCCGCCGACGCCGCCCGGTTCGGCGTCGGGTTCGCGCCCCGCGAGTGGGAGGGGCTCGTCCGGCACCTGCGCGCCCGCGGGTTCGCCGACCGCGACATCGTCGCCGGCGGCCTCGCCAAGGAGGGCCGGCGCGGCCCGATGGACCGCTTCCGCGGCCGGCTGATGTGGCCCATCCGCGACCTGTCCGGCGACGTCATCGGGTTCGGCGCGCGCCGCCTCTACGAGGACGACGACGGCCCCAAGTACCTGAACACCCCCGAGTCGCCGCTCTTCCACAAGGGCTCGGTGCTGTACGGCGCCGACCTGGCGAAGAAGGAGATCGCGCGGCGCAGGCAGGCCGTCGTGGTCGAGGGCTACACCGACGTGATGGCCTGCCACCTCGCGGGCGTCCCGACCGCGATCGCGACGTGCGGGACGGCGTTCGGCGACGACCACATCAAGGTGCTGCGCCGGCTGCTGATGGACCAGGACGAGTTCCGCGGCGAGGTGATCTTCACCTTCGACGGCGACGCGGCCGGCCGGAAGGCGGCGCTGCGCGCGTTCGACGACGAGCAGAAGTTCGTCTCGCAGACCTTCGTGGCCGTCCAGCCGGACGGGCTCGACCCCTGCGACCTGCGGATCCGGCACGGCGACGCGGCGGTGCGCGACCTGGTCGCCTCCCGGCTGCCGCTGTTCGAGTTCGCGGTGCGCAGCGCGATCGAGCAGCACGACCTCGACACCGTCGAGGGGCGGCTCGCCGCGCTGGACGCGGCGGCCCCGGTGGTCGCCGCCATCAAGGACCGGTCGCGCCGGCACATGTACGCCGTCAACCTCGACCGCTGGCTCGGCATCATGGACGAGCAGTTCGTGCTGCGCCGCGTCCGCGAGCTGGCGAACCGCCGGCACGCGCGTGCGCAGGCGGGGCGCGCCCCGGCCGGAATCGGCCGGAACGGCC